>NZ_JBHIRR010000002.1:0-267245 GCF_042197325.1 Bartonella sp. AA16NXGY
TTGTGTGTGATGGGGGAACGGTCTTTGTCTCTTTGCTCTCTCGCAGATGAATTTACAGGAGAAGCCCCCGCAAATTGTGCAATCGGTTGAATGGCTGTTTTGCCACCAATATAAGAAACAGCGAATATAGTGGATCCGCTAGCTTTAATATCGCCTTGTAAAAGGTCTTTCCCTCTACTCTTTTTGCTATCAAATCCTGATTTTACAATTCCTTGCTCTCTTTTTTATACTCAAAATTGCCTCTAAAACAGGATAGATTAATCGTAAAAAATATATAAAAGAAGCAAATTATAACATTTTTTCTTATCCTTCTTAATACCAAATAACTGTTAAGCTACAATACGCTAACATTTATCAGTCATAAGTCCAAAACATCATATAATGACGAAACAAATTCATAGAGTGAAGATTTTTCACTATCAACCGTTGTATTAATCTTTCCATAATGCATAAAAATGATGAAGCGGCCCTCGCCCTTTCCCTACTTTTAAAGCATCTGAGGCAGTTAAAGCGCCATGCAAATAATCTTTTGCTTGTTTAACAGCGCAATCCAAAGGTTGAGTAGGTAACAGAGCTGCAATGGCAGCAGAAATGGTACACCCTGTCCCATGATCATGAGTGGTTGAAAGACGAGAAGCTTCAAGTATAAAAAGGTTTTCACAATCACAATAAAGATCTGGACTAGAACAATCGTAATTTTCTGTACTATTTTTGGTCAGCGTATTCAAATGTCCCCCTTTTAACAAAACTGCATGACACCCTAGCGCCAAGAGTCGTGGAGCATATTGATACATAGTCTCTAAAGACCATTGCACTTCACGCCCCAATAACAGTGCAGCTTCAGGCAAATTTGGCGTGATCAAAGTTGACATCGGCACAAGAACATCACGCATAATTTCAATTGCATCAGACTTTAAAAGAACATCACCACTTTTTGCAACCATAACCGGATCAAAAACAATGAAACGCGCTTTATGATAAGCAAGACGTTCTGCAATAACCTGTGCAATCTGAGCATTTGCAACCATACCAATTTTAACGGCATCAACATGGATATCCTCAAAAACAGAATCAATTTGATCTGCAACAAAAGAAGCATCTAATGCCTGAAAAGAACGCACACCCTGAGTATTTTGTGCAACAACAGCTGTAACCACACTCATACCATAAGTTTTCATAGCTGAAAAAACCTTCAAATCGGCCTGCATTCCAGCGCCACCAGAAGGATCTGTTCCCGCAATAGATAAAATCCGTGGAATAAAAAGTTTATCTTTTTGTAATTCCATTAACCTCTTTCCTTCTGTTTTTAAATATCGGAAAATGAGTTACCGAAAAAATAGATGCTTGAAAAAACATAAAGAAGATGTTTTCTCATGTGAATTATATTATATATGAAGTCTTCTTATAGATATAAAATGGAAAATGTAGTGCTTATCCTTCGTTCTATTCTTTTTACGTTCGCTTTTTATACAACAACTTTCATACAAATGATTCTTTACGCTCCCGTTTATTTTTTAATGCCCCGCAAAAAGGCATGGATTGTCCCTAAAACATGGGCGCGCGTTACACTCTTTTTGCAAAAATACATCGCAGGCACAAGTTATGAGATTGAAGGTTTAGAAAATCTTCCCAAAGGACCCTATATCATTGCTCCAAAGCATCAATCGGCTTGGGAAACTTTCAGTCTTGTTCCTTATTTTGATGATCCCACTCTCATTTTAAAACGTGAATTGATGTGGATTCCATTGTTTGGCTGGTATATGGCAAAAACGCAAATTATCCCCATTAACCGCACAACACCCATCAAAGCCTTAAAAATGATTATACAAAAAGCAAAAGAGAAAGTAAAACAAGGGCGCCAAATCTTGATTTTTCCCGAAGGAACACGCCGACAACCCGGTCAAGAACCAGATTATAAGTCAGGAATTGTCGCGCTCTATAATGAATTAGGACTTCAAGTTGTTCCTATTGCACATAATGCGGGTTTATATTGGCCACGCAATAATTTTCGCCGCTATCCCGGAACAATTCGTGTCCGTATTCTTCCCCCGATAGAGGCTGGTTTAAGCAAACGTGATTTTCTAGATCAACTTGTCCAAAAAACTGAAAAAGCGTGTGATGAACTGCTTCTCTTAGCAGCTCAAGACCCTACCCCTCCTCCTATGCCACCATACGCTGTTCAGAAACTTCAAAAACTAAATCAACATGAAACAATGCACTGATTGATAAGAATAATGCATAACTTTGTATATTGAGCGGAGTATAGGGAAAAAAATATAAGAAAGATACTTCAAACTTTCTACTTTAAAATTGTAAAACACTTGTACATGATAAGAAATGATCAATGTGTAAATTTTTTTGAAAAAGAATTCTTCCTCTCTTTAAAATCATTTAAATAACATACATCTCATTGATTTATAAGGATGTTTTAGCGTTATTCAACTTGAATGAGAACCCTGAATACCGTAAGATTTTCTCATTTCAAATCTATTCTAGGTTGAATCAATTAGAATCATTTTCTTACACATTACAAGCGGGGATATCTGTGTGAATAAAACGATACAAGAAAAGATTAAAATGCTTTTTACGAACCGTCTCAAGTGCCAAGGGCCATCCTAACAGGAGAGCAAGAAAAATGCATGATTATGCAGATTCATTCCTTTCTGAGAAATTCAATCCCTCCAAGAACCTGAAATCTTGTACAATCTTCATTATTTAAAAAGTATTTCTTGAAATACTTAAGTCATCAAACCAAATTCAAGGGGAAAATAAAATGAGAATTGGTTTTTATCCCACAGACACAACGGATACAGCAATTAACCATCTTTCCTTCCTATCCTAGACTTAAATACTTTGTGTGCTACATTAAAACAATTCTAAATAACGAATAAGAGGGAACTAGATTTAAATTAATGCGACGTCTCTTCTATAATTTATTTTTTTCTGTGATTTTGAGTTTATCCAGCGCTGTTGCTCTAGCGCAGCCTTTTATTTCTGTTGATGTTACAACGAGGCGAATCTTAAAACATAATCAAGCTTTTGAGCGTTGGTATCCTGCTTCCTTGACAAAATTAATGACCGCTTATGTTATTTTTCGTGCCATGAGCCGAGGGGAAGTTTCACCAAACAAACATATCACCATCAGCGAATACGCCGCAAAAGCTCCCTCATATCGTTCAGGCTATAAAGCTGGTTCTGTACTCACACTTGATACAGCCTTAAGTATCACCATGGTTAAATCTACCAATGATTTAGCCATTGCCATGAGTGAAGCTGTTGCGGGTTCACAGAAAGATTTTGTACGTAAAATGAATAGCGAAGCTAAACGTTTAGGCATGTTTGGCACCCATTTTGCGAACGCAAGTGGTTTACCAGATCCTCAAAACTACTCCACGGCACGCGATATTGCTCTTTTAGCCGTTCAAATACGTCGAGAATTTCCACAATATGCTCATTATTTTTCTATTCCAGCCATTGATTTTGGTAATAATCGAAAAATCCAACATAACTCAAACAACCTCATTGGCCGTTTTTATGGGATAGACGGTATGAAAACAGGCTTTATTTGTGCCTCTGGTTTTAATCTTGTTGCCTCAGCCACCCGCAATAAACGTACAATTATTGCTGTCATTCTAGGTGCTAACAACATAAGTGAAAGAGAAGAAAAAGCTGCACAACTTCTTGAAATAGGATTTTTGCACCAAGGAAGCCCCCAATTAACACTAGCAACATTAAAACCTTATGGGAGCAACATAACACAAGCCAACAATATGAGACAACAAACATGCACACCTGAAGCCATAAAAATGCATGCAAATTCATATGATGATCAAGGAAATATTATTCTCACCTCACCTTTTATCACTGCTCCACCTTCTTTTTCTCATCCTTTATCAGTACACCTCATTCGTACGCCACAAACACCTAAAATGACAGTAAAACCACTAAGAAAACCCTATATTCCGTATAAAAGGCACGCAAACCATTCTATAAAAAGCCATAAATCATAATCTACAATTAATTATAATACTTTGATTTATAATGATAATTAATTATTTTGTACCTTATGTCAAAACCACAAGTATTGTAAGATTCTCTCATTTCAAATCTGTATTTGTTGAATCAATAAAACCAGTCTCTTGCGCGCCACAAGGTGGATGAACATGTAGATAAAATAATTAAAACAAGGAATAAAAATCCTTCCTATAAGTCCTTTCAAGAACCAAAAATTATCATAACATTGACGCTAAAAGTGTATAATATACCCACGTGCACCTACCTTTATAAGCGTAAAGATAGTGGTACAATGGATTTCATGGGGGATTAACCATTATATCCCTCACGGACATCATTATAAATTGCTTAGACATACTGAGATATATTTTTTAAAAACAAAACTATGATTGATGATTAACATGAAAATAAAGCGCATCCCTCTCACGCTTATTACGGGTTTTTTAGGCTCTGGCAAAACAACTTTGCTCAACCGTATGCTACAAGACCCTCTTCTAACAGAATGTGCTGTTATCATCAATGAATTCGGCGAAATCAGTATTGACCACCTTCTGGTTGAAAAAACGACAGAAGGAATTATTGAGCTTGCCAATGGTTGCTTATGCTGTAATTTACGCAGTGATCTCATCGACACATTAATTGATTTAATAAATCGCGTTCAGACAGGACAGATCAAACAACTCCATCATATTATCATTGAAACCACAGGGATGGCTGATCCCGCCCCTATTTTACAAATACTTTTAAGCCACCCATTGTTTATTCAAACATTGTCCATAAATGCTGTTCTTGCAACATTTGATACATTAAGTCCACTTTCCATATGTAAGCGCTATCCTGAAATATATAAACAATTAATATTTGCTGATAAAATCATTCTCACCAAAACAGATCTTAGAGACCCACAAACGCTTTCAGATGCACTCCTTAGCACACTTAAAACAATGAATCCTACAGCACAAATCATTGACGCCCATTCTAAAGATTTCTGTTCAAATCTATTAATAAATAACACATTATGGGATGAAAAAGTAGAAAATACAAAACTTAAACAAAATCTTACGACTACCCCACATGATCATACCCCCCATAAAACCATTCGTACCTTTTCACTAAACTGTGAGGGTCCTGTTGATTACGCCACAATTGAAGCTTTTTTAGATCTCCTACAAGAGCGTTATGGTACAAAATTATTACGTATTAAAGCAATTATCGCATTGCGTGATGACCCTTATCGCCCACTTGTATTACATGGCGTACAAACATTTTTTCATCCTCCCATAAGATTGCCGGCATGGCCAAAAGGAATAAAACAAACACGTTTTGTCATCATTGCCGATGGTGTTGAAAAAGACGCAATACAAAAGCTCCTCAATGCTTTTTTTAATAAACCAGCAATAGATACTGCAGACAAAACAGCTCTCTTAGAAAATCCTCTGGTCATTCCAGGAATAAAATTTTAATTTTTTCTCCCCTTCAATGATATAATATTAAATTCATTGGCACCACCATCTTTATGCTTTTAAAGAAGCAAACCGGCACCATTACACACTTTGCTAATTCCCAATGTTGAAACAAGCCCTTGGTACTTGAGACGGTTTGTAAAAAGCATTTTAGTCTTTCTTGCACAGTTTCACCCACGCGGTTATCCCCGCTTGTAACGTGCAAGAAAATGGTTTTAATTTATTCAACATGGAACGGCTTTGAAATGAGAGAATCTTACGGTATTCAGGGTTCTAATTTAACTTGAATAACACTAAATTATCATTATAAATCAAATTGTTATGATAAAAAATTTAATACCCATCAATCTGCAAACAGATTGTTTTCTCTCTAAATGCGCTTCATCTGCAAACCACTTCATATGATTCATTTCACAGACCGATTGGCCAAATTCTTGGTTCTAAAATATTCTGCTCAACTCTATGTTTACTCAAGCTAATTGAAATCAAAATCCCTGTTAAGAAAAAAACCAAAATCAGACAGAGGCAATATCGCATTTTAAAATATGTGAATGTATCTTATATAACAGCACGACAAGACAATATTTTACAGCATAAAAGAATAAAACTCTTTGAAAGAAATAAAAAGAGAGGTACATTTCATGTTAACTTACTCTTCACTAAAAACGAAGATTGATACCAGTAACGATGTGCAAACAATCCAACTTCTTTGAGAAAATTCCTCTTGGCTTCCCACTTCATATGATTTACTTACATAAAGCTCTATGAAAAAACTCTGCGCTTTAAAATATTGACTACTCACTTAAACACCTTATGTGCAAAGTTTTTGCATATCCTGTATCACCATTATTAAGTGATAGTGTTTACGGTGCTGTAGGATACAATAACACTCACTGCATTAGAGAAACTGAATTTTTATCAATATCGCGATTAAAAACGTAACGTTTTCCATAAACCTCAACAGTTGGAGGTTGACGATTTTTTTCAAAAAAATCATAACCTTTCTTAAGCATAACCCAGAATTGATAATGAGGATTCTTGCTATGACGTGACATATTATCCTTGGTCATGCGGAAAGGAAAAGCCTGCAACTGAAACTCTCTTTGTCCTCCTTTAAAAGCATCCCGTGCAAACGCATAAATCTGAGCCATGTTCTTATCACTCATAGAATAACAACCTGCGGAAAAGCAAGAACCATGCACCATAAGATTGCTTCCTGTGCGACCATTTTCCTGATCATAAAGGTTAGGAAATCCTATATTAAAAGAGAGATAATATTTTGAATAAGGATTCATTTGGTTTGCGCTAATAGTATAAAAACCCTCTGGTGTCTGAAGATCCCCTTCTTTATATTTAGGTCCAAGCTTACCAGACCATTTGCAAATGCCATAGCGAGCAACCAAGATAAAAGGTCCTGAACGAGATTGCTTCCAAACTTCAGCAAGATTTTCTTCCTTAAAAAACCGCATCATAATCGGTGCATAGGGATCTATATCATACAGAACCATTCTATTTTTGATTTCTTGCGGCAACGGCTGCTCAACTTTAGCGCGAATAGAGGCTGGTAATCTTCCTTCACATGCTGTCAATAGTCCCATTACAAACAACACACACACAGCAAGGAATCTGCTAAATGTCATCGAATAAAACTCCAATCCAACACCCCTCACAAAAAATAACCTATGTTAGAGATCGACCAATTTGAAGGTATTTTTCCCTTCGCTCTTGTTTAAGCACTTGACCATCTTTTCCAGCCATAGCTTTTAAAGCTTCTGAAATAACATCACCCGTTGCATCAATGACAATCTCTTTGCCACGATGCGCTCCCCCTAAAGGTTCCGAAATAATGCCATCAATAATCTTTAAGCGATACAAATCTTGAGCGGTAATACGCATATTCATTGCAGCATCTTTTGCACGAGCTGGATCACGCCATAAGATAGAAGCTGCTCCTTCTGGTGAAATAACAGAGTAAATTGCGTGCTCCAACATATAAACTTTGTTGGCAGCCGCGATTGCTATCGCCCCTCCAGAACCGCCTTCTCCAATAACAACGGAAACCACAGGAACTTTCAAACGCAAAGTTGTAGCTGTTGATTGAGCAATTGCTTCCGCTTGCCCACGTTCTTCAGCGCTTACCCCAGGATAAGCACCTGCTGTATCAATAAAAGTGAGGAGTGGCAAACCAAAGCGGTCAGCCATTTCCATAATACGTACAGCTTTACGATAGCCTTCTGGACGCGCAGAACCAAAATTATAGCGCAAACGTGTTTGCGTATCGTGACCTTTCTCTTGACCGATATAAGCAACGGCCTCACCTTTAAAGCGTGCAAACCCCGCTTGAATAGCCTCATCTTCAGCAAACTTGCGATCTCCGGCCAAAGGCGTAACGTCACTCAATAGGCGTTTAGAATAGTCCATAAAATGGGGACGATCCGGATGACGAGCGACTTGTGTTTTTTGCCACGGCGATAATTTTTTATAAATATCGCGCAACGCTGTTTGGGAACGCGTTTCAAGACGAGCAATCTCGTCACTCATATCAAGACTGCCTTTTTCCTGAGAAATTTTTTTTAATTCAAGAATTTTCCCATCAAGATCAGCAACTGGTTTTTCAAAATCAAGATAATTATACATTTGTGTCAACTCATTCAGTGTCACTTATACACTTATAATTTGCTTTATAAAGTCTTTTTCAAAAACATCACCTTTTCTTTAACGAGCCTTTTGCTCATCGGCAAGTGGATGATGCTCATTGACTAAACGATAAAGTCCCTCTTCCAACACATGGGTATAAATCTGAGTGGTAGCAATATCAGAATGACCTAACAAATGTTGAACGGCACGCAAATCAGCACCATTTTGCAAAAGATGACTAGCAAAAGCATGACGCAACATATGGGGAGAAAAGCTATCACTTCCTATCCCTGCTCTTCTAGCGAGATTTTTCAACTCTCGTGCAACGACTTGACGAGCAATATATCCTGTCTCGGAATGCGCAGGAAAAAGATAAGAACTCGTAGCGTCCTTTCCCTGATCACGCAAATTTAACCACTGTGAAAGAACTTGGCATGCTTTTTTTGATAACAGCACCATTCGTTCTTTTTTGCCCTTACCACGAACCAAAACGCTGTATTCATTCCTTCGAACAGACTGAACCGGCAGACTCACCAACTCACTAATACGTAACCCTGTTGCATAAAGCATTTCAATCAATAGCTGAAGACGCAGTGCACGGAAATAACCTTTGGACCCATAGTCTGCTTGGTTGACTTCTAACTCCGCAAAATCAAGCAATTTTATCACTGCATCTTCACTCATGATTTTGGGCAAAGGACGCCTCTGACGAGGTGCATCAATATCATGAGAGGGATCATCTGCTCTCAACCCTTCAGCATAAAGGAATTGATAAAACTGACGCAAAGTTGATAAACGGCGCGCTTGCGACGATGCCGCAAAACCAAAAGTATGCATAAGTGACAAAAGAGTAATTAAATCTTCTTTTTGTGCTGAAAAAAGCGAAACAGAGTGTGAAGACAATTCGTCTTGTGCCCACTGCAAATCATGCTGATAAGCCGCAAGCGTATGAGACGAAGCCCCTCTCTCCGCACTCATCATCTCAAGAAAATGATCTATCACAGCACCACTTTTCATTTCATTGATTCGCTTCCGTAGAAAGATTCCATGAATTCAAGGGAACATCAATGTACATATCCACAGTTACTGGTTCAACCCAAACCACAAGAGCACCCATTATAATGAAAAGAACAGAAAGCAAAATGAAAAGAATCATCAAAAATCTAGTCAATGTTGGCATAAGACAATAACCTACCCAAAAATATTCTATCTCGTATTATGCCTCACAAAGATTAACAGGAATTGACTTTAAGATGGATAAATGCCGAAATAAAGTTATGAAAAGCAATCGACAAAAACGCGTCCCCATAACACAAATAAAGAATCAGCTCTTATCGTCCCTTGATAAAAGAGCACTTGTCCTTGTTGGTCTTATGGGGGCAGGCAAATCAGTGATCGGAAAACGCGTCGCCACCATGCTTCGTTTACCTTTTTATGATTCTGACCAAGAAATTGAAAAAGCTGCACAAATGACAATCACGGAACTCTTTGAAATTTATGGTGAATCCGAATTTCGTGCTCTTGAACAGCGTGTTATTCTAAACCTCATGAAAAAAAGTCCCCTTGTTTTAGCAACAGGTGGTGGTGCCTACATAAATGAAAATATCCGAAAAGCCATTCACCAAAATGGTATATCCATATGGCTAAAAGTCGATCTTGATATCCTCATGCAACGTGTCTCAAAGCACCCAACACGTCCCCTGCTTCAAACAGCCAATCCTAAAGAAACCATGCAAAAACTCATGGAACAGCGTTATCCTATCTATGCAAAGGCAAACTTAACAATTAACAGTCATAAAGAAAGCCGTCATACCGTAGCACAAAATGTTATACGATCCGTACAGCACTACCTATACACAGAAATTAACAATAGGGATAACCAGCATGCAAACCAAAACCGTCACTGTTAAACTGGACAAACACTGTTACGATATCATCATTGGTCCGGGTCTGATTACACAAGCTGCTTCACAAATTAAACATGCTCTTAATAAAAAAGATCCTCATCAAACGCGCTTGGCACTTGTTACAGATACAAATGTTGCTTCCCTTCATTTGGAGATATTGCAAGCAGAATTAACAAAAAATAAAATTCATACTGTCCCTATTATTGTAGAAGCGGGAGAACAATCAAAATCATTTTCAACCCTGCAAGTTGTTATCGATCAAATTCTTGCTGCACGCTTAGAAAGAGGCGACTGTGTTATTGCTTTTGGCGGTGGTGTCATTGGTGATCTAGCAGGATTTGCGGCAAGTATAATCCGCCGTGGCATGAACTTCATTCAAATGCCCACAACGCTTCTTGCACAAATTGATTCTTCTGTTGGTGGAAAAACGGGAATCAATAGCCAATATGGCAAAAATCTTATTGGTGCCTTTTATCAACCACAATGCGTTATTGCTGACACGTGTCTTCTTGATACCCTGCCACCGCGTGAATTTCGCGCTGGCTACGCAGAAATAGTAAAATACGGTCTCATTAACCAACCTGACTTTTTTGAGTGGCTTGAAAAAAATGGGCAGAAAATTTTCTCTAATGGCCCTATGCGAACAGAGGCCATTGTTCGCTCATGCCAATTTAAAGCTGCCATTGTAGCACGTGATGAGTACGAAACGGGAGAGCGCGCACTCTTAAATCTCGGCCATACATTTGGACACATGCTTGAAACAGCAACCGCTTATGACTCCAACCGTTTAATCCATGGCGAAAGTGTAGCAATTGGGATAATTCTAGCTCATCAATTCTCTGCTCAATTAAATTTAATAAGCCCCACGCTTACACAACGCATTGAAGCGCACTTCAAATCTATAGGATTGCCTACACAATTAAAGGATATCCCAGGGTCTCTACCAGATGCTGAAACTTTAATGACTCTCATTGCCCAAGATAAAAAAGTTTCGCAAAACAATTTGACTTTCATATTAACACGCGGACTTGGCCAATCATTTATTGCAAAAAATGTTTCACCAGATGCAGTTTTATCCTTTTTGGAACAAAAATTAACAGAAATTCGTTAATTCATATTGAATATAATTGATTCGTTTTTATACTTCTATTAAAGATTAAATATGATGATGTCTGCGTAGCTCAGTAGGATAGAGCACAGGATTCCTAAAGAAATTGGGCACTTTGAGGAGAAATCCTCAAAGTGAATCTGCTCAAATTCGGGGAAAGCTTCATGGGCGACTATATGCCAATCCCGAGCCAAGTCTCTTTTCAAATGAGAGAAAGGTGTAGAGACTGAACGGGCAGCACCTAAAGAGCAAAAGCTTCAAGGTGAAGAGACAGTCCAGACCACAAACAGCCGATAAGGCTGGCGGTGAAAATCGAAGTGGTATGAATCCTGGGGTCGCAGGTTCGAATCCTGCCGTAGACACCATCGTATCAGTCAAATTATTCTTTGTGCACAATATTAGGAATATAGGGAAGCATCATGAAAAAAACTTTGCACATTTTAGGATTTTTCACCGCTTTAAGTTTATCACTCTTCAGCTCAAACAATAGCTTAGCTGGTTCTTTAATCATTGAAGTACCAGACAATCCAGAGCCCAAAACAGAGACCATTACCTATCAGTGTGAAACTGAAACAGGTAAAGAGCGCGTAGAGGCAGTCTATCTTAATGCTGACAATATTTCGTTGGTTGATTTCAAATGGAACGGTGATCGTGTCATTGCTGCTAATGTCATCGCGGCAACAGGAGCAAAATTTGCAGGAGCTCAGTACATCTGGTGGGAGAAGAACAAAGAAGTCACGCTTTATGACCTTGCTCAGGATCCAGAAGAAAAAAAACCTATCCTCTGTAAAGATGAGTCAACATTATTATTTTAAATAACACGGGAAATATTATGAAAAAAATTTCTTTTACTAAACAATTTTTCATTACTTTAAGTGTGCTCCTCCTCGGTTCAATTAATGCATTAGCAAGTTCTTTAGTCATTGAAGTACCAGATAATCCAGAACCAACAACAGAGACCGTCTCCTATCAATGCGATATGGGAACAAGCAAAGAGTATGTTGAAGCAACTTATTATAATGCTGGCAATATTGCGCTTGTTGATTTAAAATGGAACGGTAAGCGCATCGTTGGTTCTAATGTAATTGCCGCTTCTGGAGGAAAATATGTGGGTGGACAATACATTTGGTGGATAACTAAAAATGAAGCCATATTTTACGATCTTATTAATGATCCAAAAGAAGAAAAGCCCATCCACTGTGTAGAAGAAAAAAGCACAGAATAAGGAAGATTCTTACATTTCAAGAACCGCGCTGGCTCTCATCTCGTGATGTTCCTTCTGATGTGGGTAGCTTTTCCTCCGTTTGGTGTAATAAAAGAGCCAGCGGTTTTTCTGATTGTTTTTCTGAATGATGTCGATAAGCTGCCGTATGTGAAAGCAACATAGAAGCTACCGGTGCTGTTAAAAACAAAAAAAACATCAGCAACACTTCATGAAAAACAAAATAATGGTCCACAAATATTGAATAAAGAAATGAAGAAATAAGAATACTACCAACGCCCCAACTCGTACATACTGAAAGCATATGCAAACGCTTATAAAAATTGGAAAAACGCACCAAACCTATCGTTGCGATCAATGTCAATCCAGACCCTAATATTAAGAAAACTGTGATAGCAATAGCAACCACAAGCGATATATCATCTTTCATTCAATAATCTCCCCCCGCATAAGAAATTTCGCCAAAGCGATGCTTGAGACAGATCCTAACAATCCAATAATGAGAGCTGCGACAAAATAAGTGGTTGTTCCTGAACGAATATCGAATGTAAGAAACAAAAGAATAGTGGTTATATAAAGGGCATCCAAACCAACAATTCTATCCTGCGCCCGTGGACCACGAATCAACCGAAACAGCGCGAAAATCACCGCTAAACTTAAAAAAAACTGTGAAAAGAAAAGCCCCCAATAAAGAATCACCATACTCATAAAAAAATCTCCAAAAGCAATTGCTCATACCGTTGTTTGATCAACTGTTTGTAATCATATCCATTTTTTAAATTTAAGACATGAAGCAAAAGTTCACCCTTTTTACTATTATAGGCAACCCAAGCAGTTCCAGGGGTTGCCGAAAGGATGCATGCTAAAATAGCCAAAGCAGTGCGATTATGAAGCAGAAGAGGTACTACAATAAAACCAGATTTCTGCTCTCGAGACCTTTTTGTTAAAACAAACCAAGCCACCGAAACATTTGAGAATATAGAATCTATAAATACTCGAAAAACGAGACGAAAAACCGCACTCCAGCTTTTAATAACAACCTTCTCCGGCTCCAGAAGCCGTATCATCCAACCACAAAACAAAGCGGTTAAAATCCCTAAAAGCAATTGCCCTAAACTAAAACCATTTAAAATAAGCCACATAAGGACAATGACACCACTGAAAAAAGGGGAAGGACAAAAACGATTCATTTACTTATCTCCCTATTTTCGAGAGAAAAATCCGTTAAAACGCTCCCAATATAGTTTTGAGGTTCATACAAAGTCTTAGCAGTTTCAGACATATAATGACTAACAGGACTGGCTACAATTGTTATAAGAAAACACAAAGCAAGGAGAACGGCAATAGGCGCAAATTCTATCACTTGCACACGAGGAATACGCCCTTCAAGAGAAACCCAAAAAGTTCGGATACCCGTTCGTGTCAATGCAATCAAAGCCGCAAAACCAGAGAGAGTGACAAAAACTACAAAAAGCCAATCTTGGTAAACCGGAAGAGAAGCAGAAAAATCCTCTCTACTGTGGTTTAAAATTGCCATGAACATCATAAATTTAGCAACAAAACCAGAAAAAGGCGGCAATCCAATAATCAAAATGGCACAGATACCAAAACAAGCTCCAAGAATTGCCAAGGTTACTGGAAAATAGATGCCAACTTCATCTTCTTCCTCCTCTTCATCGTCACCATACACCTCCATTGTGACAGCAAGAACATTAGCAGCCACATCTTGACAGCGTTCTACCAACTCTACCAAAAGAAAAAAAGCTCCCAGTGCTAAAGTTGAAGAAACAATATAAAAAAGTGCGCCTGCTGTCAGTGCTGCATTGCCTATCCCGATCGCAGCCAACAATGTGCCAGAAGAGACAAGAACGCTATAAGCTGCCAAACGCACCAAAACTTGGCTCGCCAATACTCCAATAAAACCAATAATCATAGTGGCAAGCCCACCATAAAACAAAACTGTATGACCAAAATGGTTAAAATATTCACTTTCAGGACCAAACCATAGCAACGTTAAACGTAAAATAATATAAATACCAACCTTGCTCAAAAGTGCAAAAGAAGCTCCAACAGGCGCTGCTGCTGCACTGTAAGTTGGCACCAACCAAAAATTAAGCGGCCACATACCCGCTTTAAGCAAAAAAGCAATACCTAAAAGTGCAACACCTATTTCGAACAAAACAATATCTGTAGAAGATATATATTTTATTTTAACAGCCAAATCGGCCATATTAAGAGTACCAACGACTCCATAAATGAGCGCTATACCAACTAAAAAAAATAATGAAGCAACAAGATTAACCACAACATAATGCAACCCTGCACGCACGCGCGTCTGACCAGAACCATGCAAAGCAAGCCCATAGGAAGCCGTTAACATAACTTCAAAAAACACAAATAAATTAAATAAATCGCCAGTCAAAAAAGCACCATTTATCCCCACCATAAAAAATTGCATTAGTGACTGAAAATGAGAACCAGCTTTGTACCAATGAGCCCGCGCAAAAACCAACACGCTAGTCACCAACAAGCTGGAAAGTAAAAGCATCATAGCGCTTAAGCGATCAAGGACTAAAACAATTCCAAAAGAAGACGGCCAATTACCAAGTCGATAAACATCGCAAGCCGGTGCTATTTCAAGAGTACGTATAATCAATAAAATGGCAGTAACGACCAACAGTCCCGCAGAAGAAAGACTGATGAATGATTTAAGTCTTGCACGACGTTCATCATAAAAAAGAAGAAGTGCTCCAGTGATTAACGGCAAAAGAATAGGCAAAATAAGGAGATGATGCACTCCTATTTCCATTATTGCACCTCACGTCCATCAACGTGATCAGAACCCGTTAAACCACGTGAAACCAACAAGATAACTAAAAATAAAGCTGTTGTTGCAAAACCAATCACAATCGCAGTTAAAACCAAGGCTTGTGGAAGAGGATCGACATAATTAGCTGGATTAATAACAGTGGTAGGATCAACAATTGGAGCAGCATTACTACGCGGTCTACTCATTGAAAATATAAAAAGATTAACACCATAGGAGATCAAGGACAAACCAAGAATGACTTGAAAAGTACGTGGACGCAAAACAAGCCAAATACCTGATCCGACAAAAACACCGATACCCAAAGAAAGAACAATTTCCATTAATTTTCCTTCTCTTTTAAAATAGGTTTCTTACCGATTCGGTAACTCCGAATTGACTGGTGTGCAAGTGCAATTAAAATGAGAACAGTTGCTCCTAACACAAGAGAAAGCACACCAAAATCAAACAAAAAAGCAGATGCCATGGGAACTTTCCCAATTAACGGAAGATGAATATATCGAAAAAAGGATGTTAAAAAAGGATATCCAAAAAACCAAGAGCTCATCCCCGTTACGACTGACAATAATAAACCAAAGCCTATCCAACGCAAAGGTAAAACTCTCAAATGCGTTTCCACCCACCGAATATCGCGTGCAAGATATTGTAAAATAAATCCTATAGCCAAAGTAATACCACCGACAAATCCACCTCCTGGCAGATCATGCCCTCGCATGAATAAATAAATAGCAAAAGCGATAATAATCGGAAAGAGCCAACCCATAATAACAGCAGGAACAGCTAAATAATTCAATACTGTATCTCCCACATTTCGATTAGGCTGTGCTATATCAAAGGCTTTCTGGATACGTTGTTGAAAAGGCGCATCAATACTCTCAGGCGCAGGACGAAAACGTCGTAAGAGTGCAAAAACAGTAAGGGAAACAACACCCAAAACCACAATTTCTCCCATGGTATCAAAACCACGGAAATCAACCAATAACACATTCACAACATTGCGACCACCAGCATCTGAGTAAGCATGCGTTAGAAAAAAATCAGAAATCGTTGTACCTTGGGGACGTGTCATCACTGCAAAAGAAAGCCATGCTACACCAGCACCTCCTACAAGGGATATGATGAAATCACGGAAACGACGCAAGCGAACCCAAAAATGAACAGCAGCTGGCCCAGGGTCATGCAAACGTTTAGGCAACCACCGTAAACCAAGCAATAATAAAACGACTGTAACAACCTCAACAACCAATTGTGTTATTGCTAAATCAGGAGCAGAAAGCCATAAAAAGGTTGCACAAGTCATCAAACCAGCTCCCCCTAAAAGCATAAGTGAAGCAAGACGATGAAACTTTGCTCGCCAAGCAACTAAAAGCGCACATAATCCGCCAACCAGCCAAAGAGCGAGAAAAGGAATATCAAGTGGAAAAAGCGGTAATGTCCCCACTGGAATGAAACCATCGCACCAAAGTAAAAGACCAACAAAGGCAAAACAGACCCAAAAAATCCAATGCAATTGGATCTGCAAACGGCGTGTTGACAAAGCAGACTCCACCGCACGGGCCCATTTCCAAGAAATAATTACGAGAATGCGTTCAAAAATACGCGGTCCTTTTAAGTGACGGAAAAAAGGAGCCCCATCATCACAGGATAAAAAATAACGATGCCCAACAGCATAGAGCAATCCGCCCCCTAATAATGCAACAAAGCTCATCACTAATGGAGTGTTAAACCCATGCCAAACAGCCAAACTATAAGGAATTGTCATTGGTCCTAAAACAGACACGACCGCATTATCTAAAATAGGTCCTATTGTTAAATTAGGAAAAATACCAACCGCTAAACAAATAAACACCAAAAGCTCCATTGGTAAACGCATGAAATGCGGTGGTTCATGGGGAGTCTTGGGTAAATTGTCAGGCTTTGGTCCTAAAAAAACGCCATGAATAAAGCGTATAGAATAGGTCACACTAAACAGACTAGCTAGCGTTGCCACATAAGGCGCAATCCAATCGAGCCATGATTCCATATGCGTTTCAACAGCTTCAGCAAAAAACATCTCTTTCGATAAAAAACCATTCAACAAAGGAACCCCAGCCATCGCTGCACTCGCAACTAAAGCAAGAGTTGCTGTGATAGGCATAGAACGATAAAGCCCTGACAGTTTACGCATATCACGTGTTCCCGTCTCGTGATCAATAATGCCAGCAGCCATAAATAAAGAAGCTTTAAAAGTAGCATGATTGGCCATATGAAAGATCGCCGCAACACATGCAAGTGGACTACCAAGACTTAAAAGTGTTGTAATTAATCCAAGATGACTAATAGTCGAGTAAGCAAGCAGTCCTTTCAAGTCTTGCTGAAACATGGAAAAATAGGCACCTAGAAGAAGAGTTGAGAGTCCTGAAAAGCCAACCAGCCAAAACCAAGATTCTGTTCCAGAGAGCACAGGCCATAAACGAACAAGCAAAAACAATCCCGCTTTTACCATTGTTGCCGAATGCAAATAAGCCGATACGGGAGTTGGAGCAGCCATCGCGTTAGGTAGCCAAAAATGAAAGGGAAATTGCGCGCTTTTTGTTAACCCTCCCAATAAAATACAAATAAGGATAGGACTATAAAGAGAACTTGACCGGATCATATCTCCAGACTGTAGCACCTTATCCAAATCAAAACTGCCAACAGTATACCCAATCAATAAAACTCCAATAAAAAGAGCAAAGCCGCCAAAACCTGTGATCGTTAGAGCCATACGCGCACCCTCACGCGCACTTGCATTATGGTACCAATAGCCGATCAGCAAAAAAGAAAAAATACTGGTAAGTTCCCAGAAAACAACCAAAAAGACGAGATTACCTGATAAAACTATTCCTATCATTGATCCCATAAAGGCCAAAAAAAAGGAAAAAAAACGCGGTACAGAATCCGCTGGATCTATGTAATAACGTGAATAAATGACAACAAGCAGCCCAATCCCTGTAATAAGCAAGCAAAAAAGCCAGGACAAACCATCTATGCGGAGAATCAAATCGCTTCCCCATTCTGGAAGCCAAGAAATATCTAAACGCACTATGTGGTTTCCGCGAACTTCCGGATAAAGCATTATTGTAAAAATAAGACAGAAAAGTGCGACGACCCCAGCAAACCACGCTTCATTATTTTTTGCTGTCGAACGAAAAAAGCCAATGACAGCACTTCCACCAAAAGGAAGCAAAACGAGCAATACCAACATTGCTTCCCGTGTTGTCATTCTTTAAACTCCATTTTACCTTAATATTTTGTCATCGACAAAACAAAAACTTATATTCTCACCCCCCCATTCCACACTTAATGATAATAAGATTTAATAAAACTTAAAAGCATTTAAATTTTAAAAAAAACAATGCTTGCATGAAAATACTGCGCACCACACAAGTCTTCTCTTTATTGTAAGAACAATAACGCCCACGACAAGAAGCAATTAAAATTTTATTTAATTTCTATCCTTTAAAAAAGCGTGATAAACACTGCCTACGCCCCCCATGAAAAGGCTGAAAACTATTATCATTTTTATTATAAGAGCGATAACGCGCACGGCAAGATTCAATATGTTGTTTAAGCATCCATGGCTCTTTTTTTTCTAATTTTTCCGAAGAAGACGTTAAAAACACTTTTTTAGCATCTGGTACAACTTTTAATGATGCGCCTTTTGTGCTTAAGTGCGGTGATGTAACAAATGCCACTTCAGGATACCACCAATTATCACTGTATTTACGATAACCACGCCGATAATGACGATAACCTTTGAAACCATTAAGTTCTCTACGCCCCGTAAAAATCAGAGGCACCGAACTATCTTGGACAGAAGTATGAGTAACCAGTTTGGCTTTAGCGTCACTTCTATTTTGCCCCCAATTAACAAGAGTGGTTGTTATAATGAAAAAAATGCTAACAAATACAAAAGCTAAAGCATAATATAATTTTTTTTTCATACTCATAACAAAAAACTCAACATAATAAACAACAGTAATTACAGAAAGCCTTTCTCTTGCTAGACAGAAACAGATTCTTTTCTTAAGATTCTTTTTTCTTGAGACATTCTGTTACTCTTTGTACTAAACGTTGATCTTGGCAATAAGATCCTTCAAAAAAGAATGAATAAATGATGATAAAAACCCCCTATTATCTTATAGACAAATCGAAACTCATCAAAAACATGCAAACAATTTCTCATTTACGGGAAATGTCCGGAGCTAAAATTTTACTTGCTTTAAAATGTTTTGCCACATGGAGTGTTTTTGATTTAATGTCTGAGTTCATGGATGGAACCACATCATCATCCCTTTATGAACTACGTTTAGGAAGAGAAAAATTTGGCAAAGAAACCCATGCTTATTCAGTGGCTTGGGCAGATGATGAAATTGATGAAGCCTGTGGTTATGCAGATAAAATCATCTTTAATTCCATCCAACAGCTTCAACGCTTTTCTGATGCAACAAAAACCATTCAAAGAGGTTTAAGGTTAAACCCAGGAATGAGCGCATCAAATTTTGATCTTGCCAACCCCTCACGCCCTTTTAGCCGCTTAGGAGAAACAAACCAAAGCGCTATCAAAGAAATTCTGCCACTTATCAACGGATTGATGATCCATAACAATTGTGAAAATGCTGACTTTAATCTTTTTAACCAAATGCTTGGGTATATGGAAGAAAAATTTGCAGAACTTTTTTCTGCTGTTGACTGGATAAGCCTTGGCGGTGGAATCCATTTTACGGCTGAAAATTATCCTCTAGAAGCTTTCGCAAAACGCTTAAAACAATTTTCTAAAACTCATGGTGTCACTCTTTTTCTAGAACCAGGAGAAGCTGCTATTACCAAAAGCACCACATTAGAAGTCAGTGTTCTTGACACATTGTATAATGAAAAGAATCTAGCCATCGTTGATAGCTCAATTGAAGCACATATGCTTGATCTTCTCATTTATCGTGAAAATGCTAAATTAGAACCTAATCAAGGACCACACGAAATTATGATTTGTGGAAAATCTTGTCTTGCCGGCGATATTTTTGGAACATTTCAATTTCAAAAACCTCTTAAAATAGGCGATAGACTGTCTTTTCAGGATGCAGCAGGTTATACAATGGTCAAGAAAAACTGGTTTAATGGCGTTACAATGCCTGCTATTGTTCTCAAAGAGTGCGATGGTACATTAACACTTCAACGCCAATTCAGCTATAGCGACTATCAGGAAAGCCTTTCATAAAGATAAACCATAAAAAACGTCATACAACAGTATTAAAAAGGGAGATGGACCTACAATGAAAAAAAATGTTCTCATTATTGGTGCTGGAGGTGTTGCACAAGTTGTTGCACACAAATGTGCTCAAAACAATGATATTCTTGGTGAAATTCATATTGCGTCACGAACACTCAAAAAATGTGAAGCCATCATTGCTTCTATTAAAGAAAAAAACACAATGAAAGAGCAAGGTGTTCTCAAAAGCCATTCGCTCAATGCCATGAATGTAGAAGAAACTATAAAGCTCATCCAAAAGACCAAATGCGAAATTGTCATTAATGTTGGTTCTGCCTTTCTTAATATGTCTGTTCTTTCAGCTTGTATTGAAACCAAATGCGCTTATATCGATACCGCAATTCATGAAGACCCATTGAAAATTTGTGAAACACCTCCTTGGTATGGCAATTATGAATGGCCTCGGCGTCCAGAATGTGAAAAAGCTGGTATAACCGCTATTTTAGGAGCAGGTTTTGACCCAGGTGTAGTGAATGCTTATGCAGCATTAGCGCGCGATGATTATTTTGATAAAATCACAGATATTGATATTATTGATATTAATGCCGGAAATCATGGACGTTGGTTTGCTACAAATTTTGATCCAGAAATTAACTTCCGTGAATTTACAGGACAAGTATGGTCATGGCAAAATAAAAAATGGACTTCCAATAAAATGTTTGAAATCAGCCATGAATGGGATCTTCCCGTTGTGGGAAAACAAAAAGCCTATATGACAGGACATGATGAAATTCATTCACTTTCCAAAAATCTTGATGTAGAGAATGTCCGTTTCTGGATGGGATTTGGTGATCGTTATATCACTGTTTTTACGGTTCTAAAAAATCTTGGTCTCTTATCTGAACAGCCCATTAAGACAGCAGAAGGACAAGAAGTCGTGCCCTTGAAAGTCGTAAAGGCCGTCTTACCCGACCCTTCCTCTCTCGCCCCAGACTACACAGGAAAAACCTGTATCGGAGATCTTATTAAAGGCGAAAAAGATGGACACCTGCGAGAAATTTTTATCTATAATATAGCCGATCACAAACAAGCTTTTCATGAAACTGGGGCACAAGGCATTTCCTATACGGCTGGCGTACCAGCAGCGGCAACAGCTCTTCTTATTGCCACAGGTGAATGGGATGTTAAAACTATGGTCAATGTGGAAGAATTACCACCCCACCCTTTCCTTAAATATCTTGATCATATGGGGCTTCCCACTTTTATAAGAGAACAACAAGAGGATAAAAAATTACAATTTTAATACCTATAGAAAGTATATGCTTGATTTTTTAAGTTATCACAAAACTGCCCAATGAAAACAAACTTAATATTCTCGTGTAATTATGGTTTTCAAAAAAATTTTAGCTATTCGTTATATTTTGGCAACATTACGATTTCTTAACAACCCTAAAGAAGAGACATAGCATCTTTTTAAGACATAGCGAGCAATGATCAAGAAAAACAGAGAAGAAAAAACTAATTTAATCACACTGTATAACTTGTCATTATCATCAAAAAGATAGTGTCATAAACAAAAGATATAAAAATACCGCTCTTTTAAAGAAGAGCGGTATTTTGTAGAATATTCAATTCCTCGCCTCTTCATCTTAAATGACAAAGATCCTTAACCTACACCAATCATTAAACAATTCAATTTCTTTGAGTGAATTCCTTTTGACTTCCCTCTTCATATATAACGATTTGATTTATAACAATAAATCATCATTTTCAACTTGATTCATAACGCTGAATACTGTAAAATTCTCTTAATCACAAACTCTCTCACATTGAAGTAATTAAAATCTTTTGTCTGCACATCACAAACAAAACGAGCGTGTGAGGTAAAATGATAAAAGAACAGAATGAAAATTCTCAAATAATAAAGAGCTTTAGCAATATTAAGAACTGAAAAAGTGTATTATAATGCCAGCGTGTACTTTTACTAAACATAAAGATGATGGTGCACAATAGGTCTTATAACAGTTTGAATGAATTTCATATATTTCAAGAGGAACTTTTACAGCTATACCATTCACGAACACCCTCGCGAAGTAGATTTGAGCATTTTGAGAGATGTCTTCTTAACACAAAGCACCCAGATAGGCTCAGAATCCTATCTTAAATATTTTATAACAGTATAAAAACTACCCCATATATAAAACTTTACATAGACTAAACACCACCGCTCTAAACGATAGTGCACAACAGAATAATCAATCAAAACTGCACAACAGATATCTAAAACAGTAATTATCGAAAAGCATACAACAAATGGAACATTTCAATACAATTGGTTATATTCTTTTTTAAAGTTTTAAAATGTTGTTGCATGCTTCACAAATATTTTCTGCCTCATGTGCCTTTTAAAATTTACTTTTTAAAAGCTTTTTAAATATGAAGTGGTTTAGCAAATGTTGCCAAAGCTGCCTCACGCACGGCTTCTGATAAGGTAGGATGTGCATGGCAACAACGTCCCAGATCTTCTGATGAACCTCCAAATTCCATTAAAACTGCAATTTCATGGATCATTTCACCAGCACCAAATCCAAGAATATGCCCCCCTAATACCCGATCTGTTTTTTTATCAGAAAGGATTTTAACGAACCCATCACTCTTTTGCATTGCACGTGCACGACCATTGGCCATAAAAGGAAATTTGCCAACATTATATTCAATACCAGCAGTTTTTAGCTCTTCTTCTGTCCTTCCTACACTCGCAATTTCCGGCTGTGTATAAACAACACTAGGAATAACATCAAAATTAACATGCCCTTTTTGACCTGCCAAAATTTCTGCCACAGCAACGCCTTCTTCCTCTGCTTTATGTGCTAGCATTGGTCCTTTTACGACATCACCAATCGCATAAATTCCTGGAACATTCGTCTGCCAATGAGCATCAATTGCAATAAATCCGCGTTCATCTAACTGAACACCAGCCTCTTGTAATCCAAGCCCCTCTGTATAAGGAGAACGTCCAGTAGCAATAAGCACAACATCAGCCTCTAAAGTTTCAGATTCACCACCTTTGACAGATTCAAAGCTCACCTGAGCAGTTGAGCCAGATTGTGTAACAGCTGTTACCTTTGCACCCGTTTTATATTCAATCCCCTGTTTTTCCATTAATTTCTGAAATTGCCGTGAAACTTCACCATCCATTGAGCCCAAAACTTTATTAAGATACTCAATAATGGTCACCTTAGCACCTAAACGGCTCCAAACTGATCCAAGTTCTGAACCAATGACACCAGCACCTACTACAATCATATGCGTTGGTACTTTTTCAAGTGAAAGAGCTCCCGTAGAAGAAACAATAGTCTTTTCATCAATTTCAACATTCACCCCTGGAATGCCTGAACTCTCTGAACCGGTAGCAATAATAATATTTTTTGTCTCAATTGTTTGTTTATTACCATCTCTGGCAACAACTTCCACATGACCCGCACTCAAAATTTTGGCTGTCCCAAAAAAAGTATCAACTTTATTTTTTTTCATCAAAAAAGAAACACCACTCGTATTGGCTGTCACCACAGCTTTCTTATGAACCATCATTTGTTCAAGATTAAGCTTAGATTTACCAATAGAAATACCAAGCGTTTCAAAACCATGCTGGGTTTCAGAAAACACTTCTGAAGCATGCAGCAACGCTTTAGAAGGAATACAACCAACGTTGAGACATGTTCCTCCTAATGTTGTACGCTTTTCAATAATTGCTACTTTAAGTCCCAGTTGCGCCGCTTTTATTGCTGCTACATAACCACCTGGACCCGCTCCGATCACAGCCACATCATAAGACATCCGTTTCTCCTTTCATCCTGAAAACTGTATTTTACAAATCAAGAACAAGGCGTTCCGGATCTTCTAAGCTTTCCTTAACACGCACAAGGAAAGTCACAGCTTCTTGCCCATCCACAATACGGTGATCATAAGAAAGCGCTAAATACATCATGGGGCGGATCACAACTTGACCCTCAACAACCATTGCTCGCTCTTTAATCGCATGCATTCCCAAAATACCAGATTGTGGTGCATTCAAAATCGGTGTTGACATCAACGATCCATACACACCACCATTGGTAATGGTAAAAGTTCCGCCCTGCATATCAGAAACGGCTAATTTTCCATCACGCGCAAGACGCCCCAAACGACCAATCTCTTTTTCAATCTCTGCCAATGACATTTGATCTGCATCTCGCACCACTGGAACAACAAGCCCTTTATCCGTTCCAACAGCAATTCCAACATTGACATAGTTTTTGTAAACAATATCTGTCCCATCAATCTCTGCATTAACAGCAGGAAGTTCTTTTAATGCATGACAAACAGCCTTGGTAAAAAAACCCATAAAACCAAGCTTAACACCATGTTTCTTTTCAAAAAGATCCTTATAACGCTTGCGCAAATCCATCACCGCTGACATATCAACCTCATTAAATGTGGTTAACATTGCTGCTACATTTTGTGCATCTTTAAGACGGCGAGCAATTGTTTGACGCAATTTCGTCATACGAACCCGCTCTTCACGTGTTTCTTGGACAGGAGGTGCCGAAGAACTCGTCGCAGAAGAAGAGGGTGTAGGAGCATTTGTACTTTGTTTTAATCCACCAAGAACATCTTCTTTAAGAATTTGTCCACGTTTTCCAGAACCTGAAATATCGCTTTTTGCAACATTATTTTCAGCCATCAATTTTGCTGCTGAAGGAGAAGGAGGCATTGCACTGCTCAAAGCAGGCTTCTTCGATTCAGATGAAGCCGCTGGAACAAGTGTAGCAGAAGGTGAAAGTGATTGGGAGATACCAGCTTCTCCAGCTTTCACCACTCCTAAAAGAGCATTTACTTCAACCGTATCGCCTTCTTTTGCAATGATTTCAGATAATTTCCCAGCAACAGGAGAAGGAACTTCAACGGTTACCTTATCAGTTTCTAATTCAACCAAAGGCTCATCCATAGCGACAGCTTCGCCAAGTTTTTTAAACCATTTGCCAACCGTTGCTTCGGTAACCGATTCGCCCAAAGTAGGAACACGAATTTCAGTAGTCATAATATTTTTCCATACATCAGAGTAGTAATAAATTAAGAACCTAACGCGTCTTTAAGAAACGCAGCCAGTTGTTCAAGGTGTTTCACCATTAACCCAGAGGCCGGTGACGCACTCGCAGGACGTCCTGCATAACGAGCACGTGAATATTGCGCATTAATATGCGTCAAAACCCATTCCAAATAAGGCTCAATAAATGACCAAGCCCCCATGTTTTTTGGTTCCTCTTGGCACCAAAAAACTTCCGCCTGCAAAAAGCGCGATAATACATTCACCAAAACTTTTGCAGGGAAAGGATAAAGCTGTTCAACACGAAGGAGGTAAACATCATCAATACCCCTTTTTTCACGTTCTTCATAAAGGTCGTAATAAACCTTACCAGTACAAAGAACGACACGGCGAATCTTATTATCTTTTTGCAACTTAATGACAGAATCTCTGAGACATTCTGCATCATCAAGCAACACACGACAAAAACTTGTTTCTGGCCCCATTTCATTGAGAAAAGAAACAGCTCTCTTATGACGTAAAAGTGATTTCGGTGTCATCAAAATCAATGGCTTCCGGAAATCACGCTTAATTTGTCGACGCAAAATATGAAAATAATTTGCAGGGGTTGTACAATTAGCAACCTGCATATTATCTTCCGCACAAAGTTGAAGAAACCGTTCTAAACGTGCAGAAGAATGCTCCGGCCCTTGCCCTTCAAAACCATGAGGCAATAAACACACAAGACCAGACATACGAAGCCACTTACGCTCTGCGGATGAAATAAATTGATCAAAAATGACCTGTGCACCATTAGAGAAATCACCAAATTGTGCTTCCCAAAGTGTTAATCCTCGTGGTTCAGCAAGAGAATATCCATATTCAAAACCAAGAACAGCTTCTTCAGAAAGCATAGAATTAACAACGTCATAAAGCGCTTGCCCCTTTTGTAAATGATTCAAAGGAATATAACGCGCCTCATTTTCTTGGTCATAAAGAACTGAATGACGTTGTGAAAAAGTTCCCCGTTCAACATCTTCACCGGAAAGACGAACCGGTGCACCTTCCAAACAAAGTGAACCAAAAGCTAAAGCTTCAGCGGTTGCCCAGTCAACACCCTCACCGGTTTCAAAAATTTTAGCACGATTATTTAAAAAACGTTGAATGGTTTTGTGAACGTGAAAATTCGCCGGAATTTCAACAATTTTCTGACCAATTTCCTTTAAAGTTTTTACTTCAACACCGGTTGCTCTAGAATGCTGCTCATCAGAACTACTAAAAGCTTTGAGTCCCGTCCAGCTTCCATCAAGCCAATCAGCCTTATTAGGCTTATAAGAAGCACTCGCTTCAAGTTCACCTTCAAGCTTATCGCGCCATAATTTTTTTTGTTGCTCAATCTCTTCTGAAGAAATCATTCCTTCTGCTACCAATTGGTCACTATAAAGTTGAAGTGTTGTTTTATGATTACGAATTGCTTTATACATAAGCGGCTGCGTAAAGGAAGGTTCATCACCTTCATTATGCCCATAACGGCGATAACAAAACATATCAATAACCACTGGTTTATGGAAAATTTGGCGAAACTCTGTTGCTATTTTGGCAACAAAAACAACCGCCTCAGGATCATCACCATTCACATGGAAAATTGGTGCATCAATCATTTTTGCGACATCTGATGGATAAGGCGAAGAACGTGAAAAACGTGGAGATGTTGTAAAACCAATCTGGTTATTGATAATAACATGAAGTGAGCCTGCAACACGATAACCTTTAAGACCTGAAAGACCAAAAGTTTCTTGGATAACGCCTTGTCCTGCAAAAGCGGCATCACCATGAATAAGCAATGGCATCACTTTTGAACGCTCACTTAATGGGAGTAAATCAGTATGCGCAGGTCCCATAAGTTGATCTTGTTTAGCACGTGCTTTTCCCATGACAACCGGATCAACAATCTCAAGATGAGATGGATTGGCTAACAGCGATAAATGAACTTTTTTACCATCAAAGTCCAGATCAGCGGTAGTTCCCAAATGATATTTGACATCACCGGATCCCTCCACATCATCAGGCTTGTAAGATCCCCCTTTGAATTCATGAAAAATAGCCCTATGCGGTTTGGCAAGAACTTGTGAAAGAACATTTAAACGACCACGATGTGCCATTCCTAAAATAACTTCCCTAACCCCCAAAGCACTACCACATTTGATAATCTGTTCAAGAGCGGGAATCAGCGCCTCACCACCATCGAGTCCAAAACGCTTTGTACCTTTATATTTAGTGTCTAAAAACTGTTCGAATCCCTCTGCCTGAATAAGCTTATTCAGAATAGCTTTCTTGTCTTGTTGTGTGAAAGAATTTTTTTTATCTCGCCCTTCAATGCGTTCTTGAAGCCATACTTTCTGAACCGGATCAGAAACATGCATATATTCCACACCGATTGTTGAACAATAGGTACGATTGAGAATCTCAAGCATTTGCGGAATAGTTGCATATTCCAACCCTAAAACATTATCAATAAAAATGGGACGCTCGTAATCAGCTGGAGTAAAACCATAAGCTTCTGGAGAAAGTTCCTTATAATCTTCTTGTTTTTCGGCCAATTGAAGAGGGTCAAGTTGCGCATGAAGATGTCCCCGTTCTCGAAACGCACGAATCATCATAATTGCATGAACGGAATCACGTGTTGCACGAATAATATCTTGTTCACTGGAAGTTTTTCCCTTTTGTGCAGCACCTGTTATTGCTTTTTCCTTTAATTTATCGCCAAAATATTTTTCAAGAGAAGACCAATCACCATCAAGAGCAGAAATCAATTCACCCTCTGCTTTTAATGGCCAATGATCACGCTGCCATGTTGCTCCTTCAGCATTTTTAAGAACATCTTCTTTATTATCATGAAGTCCTTCAAAAAAAGCACGCCACTGTGAATCAACACTGGTAGGATCTTTTTCATATTGAGCATAAAGTTGATCTATATAATCCGCATTCCCACCATAAAGAAATGATGTCTGTGCAAAAAGGCTATTTATTTCGTCCTGCCTTGCCATATACTTCTCCGGAACATTTATTCCGTCTCCTTATATCTCTTTTTGATCTTTAAATGCTTACAAACAAGCAGTGATTCGAACATTCAAAAAAGTTTTACCTTTTTATACTCAAGCTTTTTCACCTGAATCTAAGAACCTTTTCTTATTCAGGTGAAACTTTCTTTTAGCCTTTCAAAACTGACATCAAAGTCTTACCTATCTGTGATGGCGAAGAAGATACACGAATCCCTGCTGATTCCATTGCCGCAATTTTATCTTCTGCTCCACCTTTACCACCAGAAATAACAGCACCAGCATGTCCCATTGTACGTCCTGGAGGAGCCGTACGGCCAGCAATAAAGCCAACAACTGGCTTTTTACGACCTTTTCTTGCTTCATCTTGCAAAAACTGTGCTGCTTCTTCTTCAGCAGAACCACCAATCTCACCAATCATAACAATAGACTCGGTTTCATCATCCGCTAAAAACATTTCCAACACATCAATAAATTCAGTGCCCTTAACAGGATCGCCACCAATCCCTATAGCAGTTGTTTGTCCGAGACCTTCCTGACTCGTTTGAAAAACGGCTTCATAAGTTAAAGTTCCCGACCTCGAGACAACCCCAACAGAACCTTTTCTAAAAATAGAACCAGGCATAATACCAATTTTACATTCATTTGGTGTAAGAATACCGGGACAATTAGGACCAATAAGACGAGACTTTGAGTTTTCTAATCGCGCCTTCACTTTAACCATATCCATAACGGGAATACCTTCCGTAATACAGATAATTAAACGAACTTCAGCTTCTATAGCCTCTATAATAGCTGCCGCAGCCCCTGCAGGAGGAACATAAATAACGGAAGCATCTGCACCTGTTTTTTCTTTTGCTTCTGCAACATTAGCGAAAATAGGAAGAGTTTCGCCTTTTGAACCTTCCCATGTTTCTCCACCCTTTTTAGGATTAACGCCACCAACCATTTGCGTACCATGATAAGCAAGCGCCTGTTCTGTATGAAACGTTCCTGTTTTTCCTGTAAGCCCTTGAACTAGAACTTTTGTCTCTTTATTCACAAGAATTGACATAGCTTAAGCTCCCTTCACGGCTGCAACAATTTTTTGGGCAGCATCATCTAAATCATCAGCAGGAATAACATTCAAACCACTCTCATTGATAATTGCTTTACCTTGCTCAACATTAGTACCTTCAAGACGAACAACCAAGGGAACCTTTAAACCAACCTCACGAACAGCAGCAACCACACCTTCAGCAATGACATCACAACGCATAATACCACCAAAAATGTTAACCAAAATGCCCTTAACATTTGGATCGGCCGTAATAATTTTAAAAGCAGCTGTCACCTTTTCTTTTGATGCTCCACCACCAACATCCAAAAAATTCGCTGGCTCTGCTCCATAAAGCTTAATGATATCCATTGTTGCCATAGCAAGCCCAGCACCATTAACCATGCAACCAATCGTACCCTCAAGAGCAACATAAGCAAGATCATGCTTTGATGCTTCTATTTCCTTTGGATCTTCTTCTGAAAGATCGCGCAATTCTAAAATATCTGGATGACGAAACAGAGCATTATTATCAAAAGAAACTTTCGCATCAAGAACACGCAAGTGACCATCTTTCATCACAATAAGCGGATTGATTTCTAAAAGGCTCATATCTTTTTCACAAAATGCCTTATAGAGAATCGGAAAAAGCTTTTCACCATCTTCTCGCGCACTACTTTGTAGTTTCAACGCATCACAAAGTCTTGCACAATCAGCAGAAGTAACACCCTCTACAGCATCAATGGGAAGCGTGAATATTTTTTCTGGTGTCTCTTCAGCAACCGTTTCAATATCCATTCCACCTTCTGTTGAAACAACAAAAGCAATTCGACCAACGCTACGATCAACCAAAAGTGAAAGATAAAGCTCCCGTTCAATATCGGCACCATCTTCAATATAAAGGCGGTTGACCTGCTTACCCTCTGGACCAGTTTGTTTGGTTACCAAAGTTTTTCCAAGCATTTCTTGAACATTTGCAACAACTTCTTCAACAGATTGTGCAAGCCGAACACCACCCTTTGCATCAGGACCAAGTTCTTTAAACTTACCCTTACCACGACCACCAGCGTGTATCTGACTTTTAACCACATAGAGAGGTCCGGGCAATTTTTCCGCCCATTTTTCAGCTTGCTCTACAGAATAAACAGCGACACCATTTGCAATTGGTGCTCCATATTCATGAAGCAGACGTTTGGCCTGATACTCATGGATATTCATGCATTTGTCCTTTTCTTTTATGGATCTTATTAATCCTAAAGTTTTAACATTCTAAATACTTATTTTAATGAATTAAATCTTGTTCAATTTACTTGAGACTAGGTACAAGAGCAATACAAGCTTCACAAAGCTTTTTAACCGCATTTACTGAATGATCAAAAGCACCTCTTTCTTCTTTATCAAGATCAATTTCAATGACTCGTTCAACACCACCTGCACCAAGTACAACAGGTACCCCAACATAGGTATCATTAACCCCATATTCTCCTGAAAGATAAGCTGCAACAGGCACAACACGCTTAGTATCCTTTAGGTAGGCCTCAGCCATAGAAACAGCAGAAGCTGCTGGTGCATAATAAGCAGAACCTGTTTTTAACAAACCAACAATTTCTGCACCGCCATCACGGGTACGCTGGATAATTTGATCAATTCTTCCCTGTGTTGTCCAGCCCATCTTTATAAGATCAGGCAAAGAAATACCACCAACCGTTGAATAACGCACGAGAGGAACCATTGTATCACCGTGGCCCCCTAAAACAAACGCTGTCACATCTTTAATAGAGACCTTAAATTCCTCAGATAAGAAATGACGAAAACGCGCTGAATCAAGAACACCAGCCATACCAACCACTTTATGTGTAGGGAGACCTGAAAATTTCTGCAATGCCCACACCATCGCATCAAGGGGATTGGTAATACAAATAACAAACGCTGAAGAAGCGTATTTTTTAATTCCAGCTCCAACTTGTTCCATAACCTTTAAATTAATGCCCAAAAGTTCATCACGACTCATACCAGGTTTTCGCGCAACGCCTGCTGTTACAATAACAACATCAGCACCTTCAATTGCTTCATAAGCATTAGCACCTTTTAGACTGATATCAAAACCATCAACGGGAGAAGATTCGGCTATATCTAGAGCCTTACCTTGTGGCACACCTTCTGTAATATCAAATAAGACCACATCAGCAAGCTCTTTAAGCCCAATAATATGTGCTAAAGTACCACCAATCATACCTGAACCAATGAGAGCTATTTTTTTCCGTGCCATTTTATTTTTTCCTAACTTTTAGATAATTCAGCGCACACCCAATCAACGTCCGTATACTGAATATTTTTGACTTCAACCATATTCAAACAATATCATAAAAAGGAGTAAAGAAATGAAATTTACAAATTTATCTCCTTACAGAAACAACAACCCTCCGCTGAAACAACTATTAGAAAATTATCACGATGTATCGATAAAGTGAATTTTAAAAAAATACAACAGAATTATTATATTTCTTTAATTTCAAAAAGTTATTGTTTTGACAGTTTACGTAAAGGTAAAAGTATAATCAATGCTTCTTCTTCAAAAGAAAATGTTCTTCCCAAAGTTTTAAATAATCGTAGCTTTGCATTTCGAAAAGACGTGATTGTGTTCTTTGAAATTCAAATGTTTCCGTAATCTGCGCATGCCCTTTATACAAAGCCCCTATCCCTGCCGCAGCCGACATAAACAACCGTATGTGGCGCTCATAAAGAATATCAATAAGCAAAATAAACCGTTTTGTTTCATTGCGACATGTATCATCCATGACCGGTACATTATCAATAAAAATCGTATGATAACGCTCCCCTAATAACAAATATTCAGCCGCGGCCAAAGGCTTTTCACATAAATCCCCATAATCAAAACGAGCACATCCTGCACCAAAGCGCGGAATAGGAATAAAGCGCCCTTTTATAGAAAGCTCATCAGACATCTCCTTATGTCCTCGCAATACAAGTGTCCATGCTTGATCCATATATTCATTTGCTTGAACCCCCAACGGCGATACATACATCTGTTGTAGATTTGATTTTTCAAGGCGATAATCTGTTTTTGCATCAAGATTAACAACACGAACATATGCTTTCAAAACTTGAATAAAAGGCAAAAAGAGCTCACGATTTAAACCGTTACAATAAAGGTTATCTGGCGCCACATTTGAAGTCGCAATAAAGAAAATTCCTTTATCAAACAGAGCAGAAATAAGCCGCCCCAATACCATAGCATCAGCAATATCCGTTACACTAAACTCATCAAAACAAAGTACTTTTGCTTCTCGTGCAAGATCCTCAGCAACAGCTAAAATAGGATTATCTTGTTTAAATTTTGCACACCCAGATGCTTGACGATAAAAATTAATACGCTCATGCACATCAGCCATAAAATCATTAAAATGGGCACGCTTTTTATGACCTTTAGGCAAACAAGAAAAGAACAAATCCATCAGCATGGTTTTGCCCCGTCCTACTTCACCATAAATATACAGTCCCTGAAAAAAACCTGTTTCATCTCCTTGTTTTACAACACAAGAAATATTTTGTTTTTTCCTTTTAAATATTCTGTTAAAGAAAGAGCAAAATATCCAAGGCAAAGGATGAGAGATATTTTGTTCCGCAATTTTTTTTAATAAATGATCAAAATATTCTGTTATAGCTAATTGAGCGGGATCAAAACAAACCTCTCCTTTAGCGACAAGCTCCTTATAACGTGTTGAAACGAGAATCATCCAAAAAACCTTTTTCAAACCGATCTCAATGAAAAATACAAATACTTTTCAAGAATCTGTCCGTCTAGTTTAGTTTGTCATAAACGATCAAAAATGATTTAACGACTTAAAATAACGGGATGATCATCAAGTGTACGTCCCTCAAAACGATCAACATTTGAAGAATAAAGAACGAGGATAACACGTCCAGAGTTATTATAAAAATATAATCTTTTTCCTTTAACAGCCCACGATCTCACTTGGGAAGCAATTCCTGGACAGTGTAAAGGACCAGCACGGTACCCTTGTCCAAACTTTGTTTGTGGAGTTGCAATCCGGCAAACTTTTCCTCCTATAGAAAGATTCCACACCCCAGCAACACTTGCAGGAAATAAATCAGTAGCATTACTTGGCAATTCGAGACTAGCCATTCGTCCATCGCTCTGAGAATCTCCTTTTTCATACATCGGAGCGTTTGCATCTTCAGATATCGACGAAGAAGTAGACGACAGATCAGACGCTTCTAATATTGTCATTTGTTGAGATGGATAAAAAACTTCTAATGCGTTACCATCGTCATTACCATCAAACCGTGTTGTTGAACATCCCCCTAAAAACATTACAGTTGATAGTGCAACGAAAAACGAAACTTTTGAAAACGCCATGTCTGTACTCTCTCCCACGACAATAAATAAGTTCACAAAAAAATTAAGCGAATATTTGTTATAGTTACAAAGATAAATTAACAAATTAAAAAAAACAGGTTAAAATCACTTATTTTAAAAGAAATAATTTATGTGCCCAATTTTATATTTATTAAACACTAGAAATTTATAATATTTTCAGTCATATATCTTTTTATAAGTAATCATTAGAAATAGAGAAATTTCATGAAAACGCCATTTAGCAAAATGGACGGTCTTGGAAATCAAATTATTGTTGTTGATATGCGTGAAAGCACATACGCTCTTACACCACAAGCAATCCTTGCTTTGTCGGCAGATCCTGAAATGCATTTTGATCAAATCATGGCTATCCACACACCAACCCAGAAAAAAACCGACTTCCGCATAGAAATATGGAATGCCGACGGATCAATGGCTAAAGCTTGTGGCAATGGTACCCGCTGTGTCATCGCATGGCTTAAAGATCACAATTTTGGTGAAAAATTTCATTTAGAAACTCCCGCTGGAATTATTGAAGGAAAATACCAAACCGATAATCTCATTTCTGTTGATATGGGATGCCCAAATTTCAATGCAAAAGAGATGCCTGTTTCACGTGAAATAGTTGATACCAATCACGTAGAAATTATCGCTGGTCCCCTAAAAGACGCTTGTCTCATATCCATTGGCAATCTCCATGCTATCTTTTTTGTTGAAAATGATATTCAACATATTCCATTAGAAAAATATGGGCCAAAACTTGAACATGATCCCCTGTTTCCCGAACGGTGCAATATTTCCATTGCTTGCATAACGTCAAAGAAAAGTCTAAATTTACGTACATGGGAGCGAGGGGCAGGATTAACACAAGCATGTGGGAGTGCTGCTTGTGCAAGTGCAGTGGCTGCTTATCGTCGTGGACTTACAGAGCGCCATGTTGATGTAAATTTACCAAAGGGAAAACTTAATATTTTTTACCGAGAAGACGATCATATTATCATGACAGGACCAATTAAATATCACTTTAGTGGTTTTTTAAGCCCTTTAACAGGGTGTTACAAAAAGGATCACTCCTGATGGCAATAGAAATTGTAACTTTTGGTTGTCGACTTAATAGCTACGAATCGGAAATCATTCGCAAAGAAAGTACTTCTTCAGGGCTAGATCAACTTAAAGATGGTGCTATTATCTTTAATACCTGTGCTGTCACTGCCGAAGCCGTACGACAAGCAAAACAAGCTATCCGCAAAGCAAGACGTGAAAATCCTCATGCGCGTATCATTGTAACAGGGTGTGCAGCCCAAACAGAAGCACAAAATTTTGCCTCAATGACAGAAGTAGATCTTGTTTTAGGAAACGAAGATAAACTTCACGCTCATTCTTATCGTCAACTTCCTGATTTTGGTATTAATCATTCTGAAAAGGTGCATATCAATGACATTATGGAAGTACAAAAAATTGCTCCACATATGGTCAGTGCAATGCAAGAGCGCACCCGCGCTTTTGTACAGGTACAAAACGGATGCGATCACCGCTGTACATTTTGCATTATTCCTTATGGACGAGGACCATCTCGTTCAGTTCCCATGGGTGCTGTCATAGAACAAATTAAAAAGCTGATAGGTGGGGGTATCCAAGAAGTGGTCCTTACAGGTGTTGACCTTACAAGTTATGGCCACGATCTTCCTGGAAAAGCTACTCTAGGAAAATTAACTTCAGCTATTTTGCATCATGTCCCTGACTTAGCCCGATTACGCCTCTCATCTATTGACTCTATTGAAGCAGACGAAGAACTCATAAATCTTTTAGCTTATGAAACAAGAATCATGCCCCATTTGCATTTATCTTTGCAAGCAGGTGATAATATGATTTTAAAACGGATGAAACGGCGTCATCTGCGCGAACATGCCATTCAATTTTGCCAAGAATTGCGTGCCAAACGTTCTACAATGGTTTATGGTGCCGACTTAATTGCTGGTTTTCCTACAGAAACAGAAGAGATGTTTCAAAATAGTCTTGCCTTAATCAAAGATTGTAATTTAACCCATCTCCATGTCTTCCCCTTTAGTCCAAGAGAAGGAACACCTGCCGCACGTATGCCACAAATCAACCGTAAAATAGTTAAGCTGCGTGCTGAAAAATTGCGTAAAGCAGGTGATATGGCTTACCAAAAGCATCTTGCTCATTTACAAAACAGTCTACAAACAATTCTCGTTGAAAAAGATGAAATCGGACGAACAGAAGATTATACTCTTGTACAAGTTAAAGGTGCAAAAGCAGGAACAATTGTTCAAGCCCTTATCGTTGATCATGATGGCGATAAATTGATTGCTGTCCCTCCAAAATTAAACGCTGCTTGAGCAGGAGAATTCTTATGACTAAATCTTTTATAAAAAAAATATTCTCTTTTAACAAATCTCAAGAGCAAGAAATTGAACAACAGATTTCTATTCCTGATAAAAGCGATATAATAGAAGAAAATAAAGACAAAAATGAAAAGACAAAAAATAATCAAATCTCTATAAACACAGAAAAAGAAGAACAAACAAAAAATCCAGAGTCAATACTTACAAAATATGATGAAAAATCTCCATTTCTAGAATCCCATTCTGATAAAATTCCCTTTTCTGGTAAAATTATTGTCACAGACAACATCCGTGAAAAAAAGAATGAAGAAATTTTATCTGAACCTTCTGTTGAACAAAAAAAGACAGCGTGGTTTGGGCGCCTTAAAAAAGGCCTATCCCTTTCTTCACAACGCCTAAGCGGATCAATTGGCGATCTCTTTGTTAAAAGAAAACTTGATGAAGATACACTGCAAGAGCTCGAAGATATTCTTATCCAAGCTGACATAGGTGTAGAGACGGCAACACGCATCACAAATACTTTAGCTTCCAGTCGTTACGGAAAAAACCTCTCCCCAGATGATATTCATACTATTGTAGCTGATGAGGTCAAAAAAGTTCTGGAACCTGTTGCAATACCATTAGAACTTGATCTCAGCCATAAACCTCATGTTATTTTGCTGGTAGGTGTAAATGGCACTGGAAAAACGACAACTATTGGAAAACTTTCAGCCAAATTAACAGAAGGGGGATTAAAAGTTATGCTGGCAGCAGGTGATACTTTCCGAGCCGCTGCTATTGAGCAACTACACATTTGGGGTGAACGTACCAATTCTCCTGTTATTTCGACAAAATTGGGTGCAGATGCCGCCAGCTTAGCATTTGATGCTTATGAAAAAGCAAAAAAAACAAACAGTGATGTATTAATTATTGATACAGCAGGGCGTTTACAAAATAAATCTGAATTAATGGATGAGTTGGCAAAAATTATTCGTGTTTTAAAAAAACACACCCCCCAAGCACCCCACACAATCCTTCAAACTCTTGATGCAACAACCGGACAAAATGCACTCAACCAAGTGGACATTTTCAGTGATATTGCTGGTGTTAATGGTTTAGTTATGACAAAGCTAGATGGGACTGCACGAGGAGGAATTCTTGTCGCTATCGCAGCAAAATATAAATTACCCGTTTATTTTATCGGTATAGGAGAAGATATTGAAGACCTTCAACCCTTTTCTGCTTCTGACTTTGCCGAAACTATTGCAGGAAAACACGCATGAAACAGCCTTTATCTAATCTTAATTTACACAATAATTCTGAAAAAAAGATGAATAACAATAAAAAAATTTCTCTCTCACCAACACTTAAGTTTCTTTTGGAAATGGGTCCATTGGTTGCCTTCTTTTTTGCCAATTATAAGGGAGAATGGCTGATAAAAAACATTGGATTTTTTCAAAATTTTAGTAAGCCTATTTTCCCTGCAACAGCTATTTTTATGGTGGCTATTATTATTTCCCTAAGCTTATCATGGATCCTTGCAAGACAAATTCCTATTATGCCTCTTATTTCAGGAATATTTGTTTTAGTTTTTGGCTTTCTAACTCTCTGGCTTCATAATGAAACTTTCATAAAAATGAAACCAACAATCATTAATAGCTTATTTGCTTTTATACTTTTTGGAGGGATGTTTTTTAAAAAACCACTTTTACGTTATGCTCTTGATTCTACCTTAAAACTTGATGATTTAGGTTGGCAAAAACTTACCTATCGTTGGGCGTTTTTTTTCATTTTTCTTGCCATTTTGAATGAAATAATTTGGCGTAATTTTAGCGATAATTTCTGGACAAGTTTCAAAGTATTTGGCGTCATGCCTATAACAGTCCTTTTCATGCTTACCCAAATGCCTATAATTATAAAACATTCAAAAGGACTTTTTACAGAAGAGGACAAATCTGATTCTTAAAAAAATCATCACTACCGATTATTTTATAGATTCATCGCCAAACACTGTTCGGGAGAAAAAATATGTTGATTGAACAGTTTATTTGTCGAGAAGACAATTTCGGTGTACTCCTTCATGATGAAAAAAGTGGTATGACAGCTGCAATAGATGCTCCTGAAGGCAAAGCGATTCACAATGCCTTAAAGCGCCACAATTGGACACTTAACACTATTTTTGTAACTCATCATCATCACGACCATGTAGAAGCCCTATCAGAATTAAAACAAGTTTACAACGCTACGGTTATCGGACCAGAAGCAGAAAAAGAAAAGATCAATCATCTTGATAAAACACTTCAACCTGATGAAAGTTTTTCTTTTGGCTCACTCCTTCTTTTAGCTCTTTCAACACCTGGTCATACTCTAGGCGCATTATCTTACTATTTTCCTGAAAAGAATTTACTCTTTGCTGGAGATACACTTTTTTCATTGGGCTGTGGACGTCTTTTCGAAGGAAAACCAGCACAAATGCTGAATTCTTTAAAAAAACTTCGTAAACTTCCTGATGAAACACTTCTCTATTGTGGACACGAATATACAAAAAATAACGCTCTTTTCGCACTAACAATTGACCCACATAATAAAAAACTCCACCAAAGAATAGAGGAAGTTTTTTTGCTACGTGCAAAAAACGCTATGACTTTACCAGTAACCTTAGGGCAAGAAAAAGCCACCAATCCCTTTCTCCGCTGGGATGATAGTGTATTGCGAAAGAACCTTGTAATGGAAGAAAAAACAGATGAAGAAGTTTTTGCTGAAGTTCGAAGAAGAAAGGACAATTTTTAACCATGCGTAAGTTCGTATTACGTTTGTTCCTGCTTTTTCTTTTCGTGATACATATTCAACAAACAATGGCAGAGGAAAAGGAAACAGATAATTCTTCTCTTATAGCACCTCTCATTGCAAATTATCCCTTAACAGAAGATTTTCTTTTAAAGCTGGAAAAAATTGAAAAAGAATGTAAAAACTTACTTCCAGAAACAAAAAATAATCTTATAACTTATGATTCTAGTATCCACTCTAGTATTGAAAACTACACTACCTATATTTCTAGTAAACCAAAACTTGTGAATATTTTAAAAGAAAATAATATAACACCGAAAGATTTTGCTGCGGGAACCTCAGCACTTAAAGAAATATCAGCGCTTCTCATATTTGTACCTGAAAAGGAATATTCTACTGAGAAAAATACTATATTTCTAAACAATCTTGAATTTGTTAAAAAACATTTTTACAAAGCAACAATTCTTTTAAATAGCTGTGAAAAACTCATTTTGAGCAACTAATCAGCTATGAGACATTAAAAAATATTATCCCATTAATCTAATAAAAAAGTACGTGCATTAAAAAAACACCGTGTTTTTACCATTCCTAATAATTGTTTTTATTTCGATTATATTTACAAATGTTTTTCTAAAAATAAAGAATAACAGACGGAAAAATATTTATTGAAATTCAAAAAAGAAAGGATAATTTTTCGTCATGTTTAAACTTCTATTGTGTTTTTTCTTCATTTTTCCTTTTGTATCATACGCTCAAGAAAAAAAACAAGAAATAGATGATCCTTCTTTTATACCGCCTTTCATTGCAAATTATCCCTTAACAGAAGATATTCTTTTAAAGCTGGAAAAAATCAAAGCAGAATGTAGAAATTTATCTTCAGAACCAGAACAAACAAATACAAAAAGTGATCTCAGTACTTATGATGATAATATTGAAAAATACGCTTCCTATATTTTTAATAATCCAAAACTTGTAAATATTTTAAAAGAAAATAATATAACACCGAAAGATTTTGTTGTTGCTCACCTAGCACTTCAAGCGACATTGTATGTACTTACTGATGAAGAAAATTCTACTTATGAAAAAAACTCTTTACCTGCAAGAAATATAGAATTTGCTAAAGAGCATATGTATAGAATAATAAAAATTTTAAAAGATAACTGTTAAAAAAATCTTTTTAGAACAATTGATTAACTTTGTAAACGCCGACAAATTTCATCTAATTGTTCTAATGAAGAGTAATGTATTTTTAAATCTCCACCTTTTTTACCATGTCGAATAATAACTTTCATTCCTATCACATCTGCAAGTAATTTTTCTAAAGATTTTGTTTCAGCATCTTTCTCCGTATTGGTACGCTTTTTAGTTTTAGGATTAGCTTGCTCATATGCAAGTATTTCTGTTTGACGTACTGAAAGCCCTTCACGAATAATTTTCTCAGCTAAATTTTGTGGATCATCAACGGTTATAAGACAACGTGCATGACCTGCAGAAAGTTGTCCATCAGTTAAGAATTGTTGTACTTTTTCTGGAAGTTTTAACAAACGAAGCGTATTTGCAACATGACTACGACTTTTTCCTATAACTTGCGCTAAATCTACTTGCGTATAATCATGTTCATTTAGAAGCATCTCATATCCCTTTGCTTCTTCGATAGGATTAAGATCTGCACGTTGAACATTTTCAATAATTGCCAATTCCAAAGCCGTTTTATCGTCCACATCACGAATAATAACGGGTAATTGACTTAAATTTGCACGTTGTGCTGCACGCCAGCGCCGTTCACCCGCAATCAATTCAAACCGATGAGGATGATCTCTTAAAGGCCTCACAATAACCGGTTGAACCACACCGTGTTGACGAATTGATTGTGTCAAATTATCAAGCTCTGTTTCAGTAAAATGACGCCGAGGATTGTGAGGATTACATGAAATAGATTCAATAGAAATAAATCGCTCAGAAAGACTACCGGATTCATTTAATTTATCAAAGCTTGATGAACGTGCAATATTGTTGTTTAAATTGATATCTCCAATCAATGCCGCTAATCCACGTCCTAGTCTTTTTTTTGATAGATCATCGTTCATAATTTTGCTCTTTGAGTTTTCTTACAAAAAATTTTACATTTTTAAGCAGCAGCACGTGCTTGTTTTTCACGTTGAATCATTTCTGATGCTAGACGCAAATAAGCTTGGCTCCCAGCACATTTAAGATCATAAAGCAATACAGGTTTGCCAAAAGAAGGCGCTTCTGATACTCTTACATTTCGTGGAATAACAGTACGATAAACTTTATCTCCCATAAAAGAACGTACATCTTCAACAACTTGATTTGAAAGGTTATTACGTCCATCATACATTGTTAGAACAATACCTTGGATCTCTAAAGATGGATTAAGTACGGATCGCACTTGTTTTACTGTTTCAAGTAATTGACTTAAACCTTCAAGTGCTAAAAATTCACACTGCATAGGCACTAAAACAGAATCCGCAGCCCCCATAGCATTAAGTGTTAAAAGATTAAGGGAGGGAGGACAATCAATTAAAATATAATTGAATTTTTTTTCCATTTCCGGATCATCATAGAGAGCTTTACGTAAGCGTTGTATGCGATCTTTTGATGAAGAAATTTCCATTTCCACACCTAAGAGATCAAGTGTAGAGGGAACTATATAAAGATTGGGTACGGCTGTTTTTAAAGCCGCCTGTGTAATTGAAACGCCCGAAACCAAAACATCATAAGAAGATAAAGGACGGCTATTACGATCAATCCCTAAACCTGTACTAGCATTACCTTGTGGATCAACATCCATAATAAGGACATTTTCACCAATAGCCGCTAAAGCTGTAGCAAGATTAATTGCTGTGGTTGTTTTTCCGACTCCACCCTTTTGGTTTGCAATAGCGATAATTCGTGTTTCGCTCATTTTGCTCTACCCTCTATATGATCGAATATGAGAAATTTCCAAAATAACAGAATTTTCATCAACTTTACTTTTATGTTTTAACAGATCAAAGTGCCAATTGGCAGAGGCATTTTTTATTTCTGTAGCGTAATCCCGACCTTTTTGCAAAAGAGCTATTGTTTTTTCTGTTAATAAAGGAAAAATGAGTTGTAAAAGAGTATCAAGCGGCGCTAATCCCCGTGCTGTTATAATATCAGATATGGGAATTTTTTGATATATATCTTCAATTCTAGCGTGATAAACCGTTGCTGGAAGATTAAGTTGAGCAATAACTGTTCGCAAAAAAGCAACTTTTTTCCCATTACTTTCAACAAGATTAATATGTCCTGCTTTTTTTTCTTTCAAAAAGATAGCAATCACAATTGCAGGAAAACCTCCTCCTGATCCTAAATCACACCAATGTAAAGAATGAGCATACAAAGGAAAAATTTGTGCTGAATCTAGAATATGTCGTGTCCATAGATCTGGTATAGTTGTAGCAGATATCAAATTAATATGTGCATTCCACTGAAGTATTAAAGACTCAAACTGAATTAAATTTTCCATCATTTCACGTGAAACAGAAGGAACAATATTTAATAATTGTTGATATTTTTTTTCTGTAGAAAAATTCATTAAGCTGTTTTAGCCTTTTCACGTCGTTGACGTTGAATATGTGTAATAATAAGCGATAACGCGGCGGGTGTCATGCCATCAATTTTTTGTGCATCAGCAATTGAACGCGGCGACACTTCTTGAATTTTTGATTTAAGTTCATTTGAAAGACCTGAAATTGCCTGAACATCGAGAGAAGAAGGAATTTCTAAACGCTCATCTCTCTGAAGAGAGGCAATATCTTGTGCTTGTTTATCTAAATAAACCGCATATTGTGCTTCAATTTCTAAAGATTCTGCTGTTTTAGAATCAATTGTTTTTAATTGTGGCCAAAAATCTGAAAGACGCTCTAAGGTCATATGAGGATAAGCAAGAAAATCATAAGCCGAACGCCGAATTCCATCATGATTAACATGTAATCCATGAGCAGAAGCTTCATTGGGTGTTAAAAAAAGATTTTGACATATTGATCGTGCTTGATCAAGCCGTTGTTGTTTTTTCTGATAACATTCCCAACGTATTTTACTCACAATACCCCATTTTTGTGCCAAAGGTGTTAAACGCGTATCAGCATTATCAGATCGTAAAGATAAACGAAATTCAGCACGTGATGTAAACATCCTATAAGGTTCATAAACACCACGTGAAACCAAATCATCAATCATAACACCAATATAAGCAGTAGAACGACTTATAAGTATTTCATCTAATTTACCTACTTTACGTGCAGCATTTAATCCAGCTAAAAGTCCTTGTGCTGCTGCTTCTTCATATCCTGTTGTACCATTAATTTGGCCTGCTAAGAACAAACCCGGTAAAGAACGTAATTCTAAGTTTCTCGTTAATTGTTGTGGATTAACAAAATCATATTCAATAGCATAACCAGGTTGCAAAACTATAGCATTTTCCAATCCTTCAATGGTTTTCAATAGAGAAATTTGTACATCTTCAGGAAGAGAAGTAGAAAGACCATTTGGATAAACAGTATCATCATTTAATCCTTCTGGTTCCAGAAAGATCTGATGTCCATCACGTTCTCCAAATTTAACAATTTTATCTTCAACAGAAGGACAATAACGTGGTCCTAACCCTTCAATATTTCCAGAATATAAAGCAGAGCGATAAATATTCTCGCGAATAATTTGATGTGTTTTCTCATTTGTACGTGTTATTGCACATTCAATTTGTGGTTGTTCAATTTTCTCTGTTAAAAGAGAAAAGGGTATGGGATTTTCATCTGCTTGTTGTTTTTGGAGAGCTTCCCAAGCAATTGTTTTTTTACTCAAACGAGCAGGGGTTCCTGTTTTTAATCGTCCAAGTTTTATATGATATTTTTTCAAATGTTCAGCAAGTTTTACACTTGACTGATCTCCCATACGACCAGCAGCCCATGTTTTATTACCAATATGAATAAAGCCATTTAAAAACGTACCTGTTGTTAAAACAACAGCACCAGAAAAAATTGTTCCTTGTTTTTTTAAAATAACACCTGATACACAATTATCTTTAACAACCAGATCAATAACTTCATCCTCAATAAGAGTAAGATTTTCTTGTTCTTTTAATAATTTTTGAATTGCTTTTTTATAAAGTTGTCTATCTGCCTGTGTTCGTGGTCCTCTTACTGCCGGTCCTTTACGTCTATTAAGTAGTCTAAACTGAATTCCAGCAGCATCTGCTGCTCTTCCCATAAGACCATCTAACGCATCTATTTCACGAACTAGATGCCCTTTTCCAAGTCCACCAATAGCAGGATTACACGACATTGTTCCCAGTGCTGATATTTTATGTGTAACAAGCGCTGTTTTGGCTCCTACACGTGCTGAAGCTGAAGCCGCTTCACAGCCAGCATGACCACCACCAACAATAACAACATCATATGATTGCATTTAATTCATTCCGTAGAAAATATTCTAAGGTTTCACGTGAAACAGGATATAAATTACATAATCTTTATAATCTGTCTATGAAATAATCAATGTTTCACGTGAATCATTATTTACCAACACAAAATTCTGAAAAAATAATATCAAGCAAATCTTCAACATCAATATCTCCTGTAATTTTCCCAAGAAAATCACTTGCACAACGGAGATGTTCTGCACGTAAACTGAGATCAAGAGAATGATAATTAAGAGAAAATTCAATCTCTTTAACAGCCTGCTTTAATAATTGAAGTTGCCTTTTACGTGCTGGAACAATATTTCCAATTTTAGAAGCACGATAATGACAAAATGATTCAAGTTCTTTTATAAAATAATCAAAATTTAAACCAGTTAATGCGGAAAATTGTATAGACCAACGCTGATCATTTTTTTCATAAAGATCAAGCTTATTGCCAACACACCATATTTCAGCCGATGTTTCTGGTAAATCAACTTGCTTAGGATTTCTTATATCATAAACCAAAATAACCAAATCAGCTTCCCTAACATGCTGTTTAGCAATTTCTATTCCCATCTGTTCTATTTTATTTTCTGTTTTTCTAAAACCAGCAGTATCGGTTAAAAAAACAGGTAAACCACCAAGAATAATTCTCATTTCTAAAGCATCACGGGTTGTTCCTGCTTCTTCCGTTACAATAGCAACAGATCTTCCTGAAAGACGATTCATAATGCTTGATTTTCCAGAATTTGGAGCACCAGCAATAACAATTTTTAATCCATCACGTAAAATACTCGCACGTTCTCCTTCAGTAATATATTCCCGAATAGAAGTACAAAGATCCTGAACATCTTTCCAAACTTTATCAGATATTGCGTTGGGAATATCTGCTTCATCAACAAAATCAAGTTCTGCCTCAATAAAAGCACGCGCCTTCATAAGCTTATGACGCCAATCACGATAAAGCGTCGTTAAATGTCCACTTGTACCCATAACAGCTAAACGCCGTTGGCTTTCCGTTTCTGCTTCTATTAAATCAGCAAGACCTTCTGCTTGAACAAGATCTAATTTTCCTTCCATAAAAGCACGACGTGAAAATTCACCTGCTTCTGCAATACGGCATCCAGAAAATGTCGACAATTCATCGAGAAAACGATTAACGACTGCTTTTCCTCCATGTAAATGGAATTCTGCACAATCTTCCCCCGTAAAACTATGAGGAGCAGGAAAAAAAACAGTTAAACCAGAATCTAAAAAACTACCATCACGAGCAGTAAGATTTCCATAATGCATAAAACGTGCTTTAGGTAAACGACCACAAAGCGTTTTAACTATATCCACAACATGAGGACCAGAAAGCCGAATGACTGCAACCCCTGAAGGTAACAATCCACTCGAAACAGCAAAGATTGTATCCACAGGTTTTATCCTAATAAAAACTTTAATGACTCTACGTATTCATTGAATCAAAAAATTCACTATTGTTTTTTGTTTGCTTTAATTTATCAATCAAAAATTCAATTGCATCTGTTACATTCATAGATGCTAAAATACGACGAAGAACAAAAATTTTGTGTAAATCTTGTCGTTCTACCAGAAGTTCTTCCTTACGCGTTCCTGACTTTAAAATATCCATAGCAGGGAAAATACGTTTATCAGCAACTTTTCGATCAAGAACAATTTCCGAATTACCTGTTCCTTTAAATTCTTCAAAAATAACCTCATCCATACGACTTCCTGTATCAATCAAAGCCGTTGCAATAATGGTTAAAGATCCGCCTTCTTCAATATTACGTGCTGCACCAAAAAAACGCTTTGGACGCTGGAGGGCATTTGCATCCACACCACCTGTTAAAACTTTACCTGAAGAAGGAACAACTGTATTATATGCACGCCCAAGACGTGTAATAGAATCGAGAAGAATAACAACATCACGCCCATATTCAACAAGACGTTTGGCTTTTTCAATAACCATTTCTGCCACTTGTACGTGACGTATTGCAGGTTCATCAAAAGTAGAAGAAACCACTTCTCCTTTTACTGAACGCTGCATATCAGTAACTTCTTCTGGTCGTTCATCAATTAAAAGAACAATGAGATAACATTCAGGATGATTAGTGGTAATAGAATGAGCAATATTTTGAAGTAAAACTGTTTTTCCCGTCCGAGGAGGAGCTACAATTAACCCTCTTTGTCCTTTTCCCAATGGAGATATCAAATCAATCACGCGTGATGACATATCTTTCTCTGTAGGATCTTGTATTTCCATTTGGAAACGTTCATTTGAATAAAGAGGAGTAAGATTATCAAAGTGGATTTTATAACGAATCTTTTCAGGTTTTTCGAAATTAATTGTATTAATTTTAAGGAGAGCAAAATAACGTTCTCCCTCTTTTGGACTGCGTATGGGACCTTCAATTGTATCGCCTGTTTTTAAAGAAAACGACTGTATTTGTGCAGGTGAAAGATAAATATCATCAGGACCAGGAAGATAATTAGCATCAGCAGATCTCAAAAATCCAAATCCGTCTTGTAAAACTTCAACAACACCTTCTCCTATAATTTCAACGTCTTGTAGAGCAAGTTTTTTCAAGATAGCAAACATTAATTCTTGTTTGCGCATAAGGGAGGCATTTTCAACTTCTAATGTTTCAGCAAAAGAAACAAGCTCAACGGGATTTTTGCTTTTAAGTTCTTGTAGTTTCATTTTTTGCATGAAATATGCTCTTTGTAATTAAGGAGAAGATTGTTCTAAATAATTTATGGAAATTTATGAGTGAAATATTATTAAGAAAAAATATCCTACACTCAATTTTTTTAATCTGCAAGTACCATTTATATGAAATTTGTTCCTGTAATATTAAGTAATTATATGAAAAACTTGAAAAAATATAAAATCCAAATAGTATTTAATTATTTTAATAACAAAAATGTGAGTTAGGATTATAGCATTAATGAAATGCTATTCAAAAGTATTTTTTACAGAAATTTATATTAATAAATTTATATTAAAGAAAGGATTATTCTTATTTATAACTGTGTTTAGTGTGGATTATTATTTATCCTCAATTTTATCCACAAAAGGAACTGAAAAAAGAATAAAAATATCACTATCTTAAAGATATTATCCCCTCTTTTTTTATAAGAGGGATTAAATTATCACAAGCATTTAATTTGTGCATAAAAAAGGAGAATTTTTCATAAATTTTAGTTTTATAAAAAACGGTGAGGATATATACACATGTCTTAACAAGGAGTTAAAATTTTTGTGACAAAAGAAAAAAAATTCTTTCATTTACACATGCTTTCTGATGCAACAGGAGAAACATTAATTTCTGTTGGAAGAGCTGTAGCATCGCAATATGCAATGATTCAGGCAACAGAGCATATCTATCCTATGATTCGTAATAGAATACAGTTACAGAAAGCTCTTGATGAAATACAACAAGAGCCAGGTATTGTTCTTTACACAATGATTGATGAAGAACTTAAACTACTCCTTCAAAAAAAATGCAAAAAAATAGAAGTTCCCTGTATTGATATATTGCATCCTGTTTTAAATGCTTTTCAGTCTTACCTTGGAATGCCAACACATTTACGTGCGAGCGCACAACATGATCTTAATGCAGATTATTTTCGCCGTATTGAGGCACTGGATTTTACAATAGAGCATGATGATGGACAGTCTTCCAGTAGCTTATCCGAAGCAGATGTGATCCTTGTGGGAATTTCAAGAACCTCTAAAACACCAACAAGCATCTATTTAGCAAATCGCGGAATCAAAACGGCTAATGTTCCTCTTATTCCAGGAATTGATTTGCCAGAATCTCTTTTAGAGGTAAAAAATTCTTTAATTATTGGTTTAATTGCTTCAGCTGAAAGAATCTCACATATTCGTCAAAATAGAGATTTAGGAGAAGGTTTTGCTCTTGATAATTATACTAATCGTATCAACATAGCTGAAGAATTAATCCATGCAAAACGCATTTGCGAACGTTTTGGTTGGCCTATTATTGATGTCACAAGACGTTCTATTGAAGAAACTGCTGCTGCAATATTTGAACTGTTATCACGATTTCGTGAAGGAAATGAGAGAAAATTCTCATGAACGCAGATACTTTAATATTAGCATCTCTTAGTTTTTATCGTGCAAAATTATTAAAAAAAGCAGGCTTAAATTTTTCCATTGAAGGAGCTTCTTTTGATGAAAGAGAAGTAGAAAAAAAAGCAAAAGAAAAAACACCTAAAGAACTCAGCTGTTTTCTTGCGAGCGCAAAAGCAAAAAATGTTTCAGACCGTTTTCCTGATGCTTTCGTTATTGGTTGTGATCAAGTTCTTGATTTTGAAGGTCAAGTTTTTCACAAAGCAACAAATATTAAAGAAGCACATCAACGTTTATGTGAATTATCAGGAAAAACCCATTCTCTTCATAGTGCGGTAGCTTTATTTAAAAATGGTCAAAAAATTTGGGTTGAAGCTTTTAGTGCACATATGTCCGTCCGTTTACTCTCATCAGAATTTATTGAACGTTATTTAGCACGCGTAGGAAAAGATGTTTTAAACAGCGTGGGAGTATATCAAATTGAAGGAGAAGGAATTCATCTCTTTGAAAAAATTGAAGGAGATTTTTTTACCATTGTTGGTTTACCTTTGCTGCCTCTACTCATAAAACTGCGCCACTTAGGAATTATTGATGGTTGACTTAACAATAAAAAAAACAAATTATCCGCGTGCTTTTGTTGTTGGTTCTCCAATTCATCATTCAAAATCGCCAAGAATTCACAATTTTTGGCTTAAACAATATGGTTTACAAGGAGAATATCTTGCACAAGAAGTAACATCTGAAGAGTTCAGTCATTTTATTGCGTCTTTACAAAAAATAGGCTTTTGTGGAGGAAATGTTACTTTGCCTTATAAACAGGAAGCTTTTCGTTTAGCAGATTATAAAGATGAGAGAGCAACAATGATTGGTGCTGTTAATACACTTTGGTATGAAGGAGATAAGCTTTGTGCCACGAATAGTGATGCCTATGGTTTTAGCGCTAATCTTGATGATTTTGTATCTGATTGGGGAGGGGAAACAGCTCTTGTTTTTGGAGCAGGTGGTGCCGCACGCGCTATCATATATGCCTTAAAAAGACGCGGATTTGAACAGATTTATTTAATTAACCGTACAAAACAACGTGCTGATAATTTAGCTCAGCATTTTGGAAAAATCATTAAAGTTTACGATTGGCATAAAATCCATGAAATACTTCATCAAGCTGATTTGATTGTTAATACAACCTCTATTGGCATAAAAAGTCCAGAAGAAAAAAGTGATTCTTTTTTTTGCGATTTTCATAAAGCAAAAAAAACGGCATTAGTAACAGATATTATTTATACACCATTGATAACTCCTTTTTTACAACAGGCAAAGGCTTGTGATCTCAAGACGGTTGATGGACTTGGGATGCTTCTACATCAGGCTGTTATAGGGTTTGAACAGTGGTTCGGAATAAGACCACAGGTAACAAAAGCGTTACGGACAGCTATTTTAGAGGATATGAGTGAAAAAAGAGAATGAAGATCATAGGATTAACGGGATCAATTGCTATGGGAAAATCAACAGTTGCTGATTTTTTCAAGCAAGCGGGTATTTCTGTTTTTAGTGCTGATGAAGCAGTACAACAGCTTTATAAAAGTGAGCCAGCTTTGTCATTCATAGAGCGTATTTTTCCTGGTGTGGTTGAAAACGGAGAAGTTAACCGTTTGAAACTTTCTGAAATTTTGATTGATGATAAAGAAAAATTACAAACATTAGAAAAAATAATTCATCCTTTGGTGCAAGAAAAAGAAAGGGAATTTATTGATATAGCGCGTGAACAAGGGAAAAAATTAGTTATTCTTGATATTCCACTTCTGTTTGAAAAAAATGGTGAAAGTCGTGTGGATAGCGTTATTGTTGTTTCTGCTCCACCAGAAATACAAAAAGAACGTGTAATGATTCGCCAAGGTATGAATGAGAAAAAATTTGCCTTTATCAACGCTCAACAAATGCCAGATGAAAAAAAACGAGAACGCGCTGATTTTATTATTGATACAGGGAAAGATTTAGAGAATACACGTCAACAGGTTTTTGATGTGATAAAAAAATTGCTAAAGAATTAAAATTATGCGTGAAATTATTTTTGATACAGAAACAACAGGTTTAGATAAAGAGAAAGATCGCATAATCGAAATTGGTTGTGTAGAAATGGTTGATCGTTATCTCACAGGACGCCAATTTCATGTTTATTTAAACCCTGAAGGCGTTATTATTCCTGATGAAGTTGTAGCAATTCACGGATTAACCAATGAACGCTTGAAAAACGAGAAAAGTTTTAGTGATATTGTTGATGAATTTTTGGAATTTATCAAAGACGCGACAATGATTGCGCATAATGCGAGTTTTGATATTGGTTTTATTAATGCAGAATTAAAACGCGTCAACAAACCGCTTATCAGTGTTGATAATATTCTTGATACATTGGCTATGGCGCGGCGTAAATTTCCTATGGGTCCTAATTCTCTTGATATTTTATGCAAACGTTTTGGAATTGATAACAGCCATCGTGTTCTTCATGGTGCTTTGCTTGATGCAGAGATTCTAGCCGATGTTTATATTGAGCTCATCGGTGGAAAGCAAGGTGTATTGGGTTTTGATAACAGAAGGGGTATTGATGAACATATCCAGAACGATAAAGATACATCTTATGCCGTTAAAATTCGCCCGCAGGCTTTACCTTCAAGATTGAGTATGCAAGAAAAAAAGTTACACGCTGATTTTATCTACAAAATGGGTGAAAAAGCTCTGTGGAATAACTTCAAAATTCATGAATAACATCATCTTTTATCTAAAAGAGTCACGATTGAAATTAAAGAATATCGATGTCAAAAAAAACGGTCGTTGTGGGGAGGGGAACACCACAACGACCCTGTCGCTACATCGTACCTCAGCTATCATAGGAGGAGCAAAATGAAAGCTATTAATCCTGTAACAGCAAAGAAAAGCTCTAGGTACTTAATATAAAGTGCAACGACTTCACGTCTTATGAAGAGAAAAAATGGCTTTTTAGAGGCAAAGTGAAAAAATATATAAGGGTAATTTGTTTTTTTAGCTGAAATGGAGAAAAAATGTCATGAAAGCAACAGATCATCTTTTTTTGGTTGACGGATCAGGCTATATTTTTCGTGCTTATTATGCTTTGCCGCCTTTAAAACGTAAAAAGGATGGACTTCCTGTAGGAGCAGTAGCTGGTTTTTGCAATATGTTATGGAAATTACTTTGTGATGCTCGTAATACAGCTACGGGTGTTGTTCCAACACATTTTGCTGTTATTTTTGATTATTCATCTGATACTTTTCGGAAACAAATTTATCCTGAATATAAAGCGAATCGCGTTGAACCTCCTGAAGATCTAATTCCTCAATTCGCGCTAATACGCCAAGCAACGAAGGCTTTTAATTTGCCTTGTATTGAAAAGGAAGGCTTTGAAGCGGATGATTTAATTGCTACCTATGCAAAGTTGGCAACAAAGGTTGGGGCAAAAACAACCATTATTTCTTCCGATAAGGATCTTATGCAACTCGTAAATACGCATGTATCTTTGTATGATGGAATGAAAGATAAGCATATAGGTATCTCAGAAGTTATAGAAAAATGGGGTGTTGCGCCTGAAAAAATGATTGATTTACAAGCATTAATTGGAGATTCAACGGATAATGTACCGGGTATTCCAGGCATTGGTCCAAAAACTGCAGCTCAGTTGTTAAATGAATTTGGTTCTCTTGATCTTCTATTGCAAAACGTAACAGAAATTAAACAAACAAAACGACGTGAAAACATTCAAGCTTATAGAGAACAAGTTAAAATATCTCGTGAACTTGTCAGGCTTAAAACAGATGTTCCTATAGATAATGATTTAGATGATTTTATTTTGGAGCCACAAGATGGTCCACGTTTAATTGCTTTTTTGAAAGCGATGGAGTTTTCAACATTAACGCGTCGCGTGGCAGAGGCAACAACATGCGATGCAGCTGTTATTGACGCACTTGATATAAATGTTGAATGGGAAAAACTAAGCCCCAGGAATGATTCTGATATCAGGCATGATTCTGATATCAAGAATACTGAGCGCGCATCCCTTCATAATTTTTCTGAAAATTCTCCACAAGTTTTTGCACAAGAACGTAAAGATCAAGCGCTGACTCAAAAAATTACAAGAGATGCTTATACAACAATTCTTGATGAGGAAATTTTAAAAGACTGGTTATCACAAGCACAAGAGCAGGGTTTTTTCGCTTTTGATACTAAAACAACATCTCTTGATCCGATGCAAGCAAAGCTTGTTGGTTTTTCACTCGCATTACAGCCGGAAAAAGCAGCTTATATACCTCTTGAACATTTTGATGAAGGAGAAGAGGACCTTTTGAGGGGCGGGCGCATTGCTTCACAGATTGGGGCTCGAAAAGCTTTAGCACTTTTAAAACCGATATTAGAAGATTCAGCGGTGTTAAAAATTGGTCATAATATAAAATATGATTGGTTGGTGATGAAGCAATACGACATTATGATAAGCTCTTTTGACGACACCATGCTTTTATCATATGCTTTTGATGCTGGAATGTTAACCCATAATATGGATGATTTGTCTGAACGTTGGCTTGAGCATAAACCAATTGCCTATAAAGATTTAACGCATAACGGGAAAAAAATTACTTCTTTTGCACAAGTAGATTTAAAACAAGCAACCCTTTATGCGGCGGAAGATGCTGATATAAAGCTACGTCTTTGGCAAGTATTGAAACCGCAACTTGTTGCTCGTGGAATGACAAAAATTTATGAGCGTCTTGATAGACCTCTTGTAGAAGTTCTTGCAAGAATGGAAGAACGGGGGATTCTTATTGATCGGCAGATTTTATTGCGTCTTTCAGGAGAGTTGGCACAAGCTGCTTTGATTCTAGAAGAGGAAATTTACAAACAAGCTGATGAAAAGTTTAATCTTGCTTCGCCAAAGCAATTAGGGGATATCCTTTTTGGCAAAATGGGATTGCCTGGAGGCGCTAAAACAAAGGGTGGACAATGGTCAACTTCTGCACAGACCTTAGAAGAGTTGGCTGCTGAAGGTCATATTTTACCGCGTAAAATTATTGAGTGGCGTCAACTTTCAAAGCTAAAATCTACCTATACAGATGCCTTGCCTTCTTATATTTTTTCAAAAACAGGGCGAGTTCACACGAATTATTCTTTGGCAATAACATCAACTGGTCGGTTATCATCATCAGAGCCAAATTTGCAAAATATTCCAGTGCGAACTGCTGAAGGACGTAAAATTCGAACAGCTTTTATTGCTCCCAAAGGACATGTGTTACTTTCTGCTGATTATAGTCAGATTGAGTTGCGCATTCTTGCACATATTGCGGATATAAAAGCATTAAAAGAAGCTTTTGCTAAAGGGCATGATATTCACGCTATAACGGCATCACAAATGTTTGGTGTTGCGATAGAAGGAATGCATTCAGATATACGACGGCGTGCAAAAGCGATTAATTTTGGTATTATTTATGGTATTTCAGCTTTTGGATTAGCCAATCAATTGGGAATTTCACGCCAAGAAGCGGGTCGTTATATTCAACTGTATTTTGAAAGATTTCCAGGAATTAAAGATTATATGGAGAAGACCAAAATCTTTGCACGTGAAAATGGTTATGTAGAAACAATTTTTGGACGTCGTATCCATTATCCAGAAATAAAAGCAAAGAATGTAAAAATTCGTTCTCTTAATGAGCGGGCAGCTATCAATGCTCCAATTCAAGGTTCTGCGGCCGATATTATTCGCCGCGCTATGATACATATGGAAGATGCTTTAAAAGCAGAAAAACTATCAGCAAAAATGTTGCTGCAAGTTCATGATGAACTGATTTTTGAAGTACCAGAAGAAGAAAGTAAAAAAACCATGACTGTTGTTAAAAATGTTATGGAAAATGCTACAATACCGGTTCTATCTTTATCTGTACCGCTTGAAGTAAAAGTTATGACGGCTCAAAATTGGGATGAGGCACATTAATTTTTTTATTTATTTTTAAGAATATTGATTGCGTTGGAAAGATTAAGATAGGCTTTGATAGGCAAATGATCTGAAGCAATGCGTGCAAGTGGTGAATAATGATTTTCAATACTTGTTACCAATTGGTGGGGAAAAGAAAAAACTCTATCAAGGGCTAACAAAGGAAAACGAGAGGGAAAGCTTGGTACAACTTCAAAAGTGCTATCAAAATAGGGAAAAAAATGATTTAAAGATGAGCCTTTTCCCATTCGCCATTCATTAAAATCTCCTATGAGGAGTGTAGGCATAAGGGGGCGTTTTTGGAAAATTTCAAGGAGCATTTTTGTTTGTTGTTTACGAGAGTAACGTAATAATCCAAAATGAGCCGCAATAATACGAATAGGTCCTGCTGCCATTTCCAACTCTACAATTACAGCCCCACGTGGTTCAATACTAGGAAGAGTGACTTGTAAAGTATTACGTACATATCCCTTTCGCAAAAAAAGAGCATTCCCATGCCAACCATGGCCATGAGGTGACATAGTATTAAGAGGTACAGGAATCAAACCGGTTTCAGCTTTTAATAGCTGAAGATTAATCAAACCGATGCGTTCCCCAAAACGTTTATCTGCTTCTTGAAGAGCAAGGATATCAACTTGTAATTCAGTAATAACACGGACAATTCTTGTAGGATTAAAAACTTTATCAACACCTACACATTTATGCACATTATAGGAAGCAACGGTCAGATCATAATTACTATTTTGATTGACAATGTTTGATTGATGATGAGAGCGGCTATGAATTGTATTTAAAAAGGAGCTATGGAGTTTTTGTTGGATAAAACCGGTAAACCAAGGGAATTTTTGCTTATAAGGGATTTTTGTCATTTTGCGAAAAGAATAGTTTCTAAGAAGCAGAGGGTAAAGATTTACACTAAAAACAAAAGAACCTTGTTTCTTTTAGAAACAAGGTTCTTTAATTAAGTAATGATTTTTGCAATCAATCACGGTTTGAGCCAAGAAACTGTAGCAAGAAGACAAACATATTGATGAAATCAAGATAAAGATTCAGCGCGCCCATAATAACTTTACGTCCTCTGGTATCGCTTTCATCTCCTTCATAATACATCAACTTAATGCTCTGGGTATCGTAGGCTGTTAAACCAGCAAAGATAAAAACACCAATCACAGAGATAGCAAACTGCAAAGCGCTTGATCCAAGAAAAATGTTCACAATCATGGAAAGCAACAAGCCGATCAATCCAATGAATAAGAATGAACCGATTGCTGTGAGATCACGCTTTGTTGTGTATCCATAAAGTGAAAGAGCTCCAAAAGTTGCGGCGGAAATGACAAAGGTTTGCACAACACTTTCTGTCGTATAGCGCAAAACGATTGAAGACAGTGAAAGACCAACCAGAGCAGCATAACCAAAAAAGAGACTACGAGCAGCATTTGTGCTCAATGTATTAATTTTAAAACTGAGAAATAAGACTGCTATGAGTGGTGCAAACATAACAATATAAGAGAATGGCGATGTATAAAATGTTACTCCAAATGGTGTTAGATAAACACTGCTATTGATTTGAGCTGCTGCTTGGCTCATATCTGTTGTCGTTGCTAATGATACAATTGCATAAGCGGCAGCAGCTGTAATAAGCAAACCAATGGCCATTGCATTGTAGACACCCAACATATAGTCGCGTAATCCCTGATCAATTGATGCATCGGCATGAGAAGCAGGTGCCGAACGTAAATCTTTAAAATTAGCCATAATATAAAATCCTTTAGCATATGTTCTGTCAGGTATAGGGCTTTAAAGGTGTCTCTGTCATTACACAGATAAGCTTGGTATAAGCCTTAATTGGGCAAATACAAAAACCCTTAAGAATCACTGACAGAATTCCAGCATATATGCTCTTATTATGGAGATTTATTTAAAAATTACAAGAGATTTATATGAAGAAGGAACCTTACAAATTGGTAAGGAAATAGTTCATTTTAATAAAAAATATTCCCATTTTTTGCCATATTTTTGCAAGATAAAAAGACTACACTCAAAATTTTTTCTATTTTCACAAAAACTATGTAATACAATCCCTTATAAAATATTCACTATTTTTGCGTTTATGAGAAGAGCGGCAAGTATCATCACACTATTTCAACCTCCAATATTGCATCTGTTTTGCACGGTTATAAGAGCTATTGAATTGGATTTTTTATAATATATTGATGTATAATGATAAATTGTCTTTTTGAATGCTAAATGATACTCCGAATATCGCAAGATTCTCTGGTTGAAAATCTGTTCATATTAAATCAATCAAGATTATTGACTTGCTTGTGTCTTGCAAGAGACATGGTTTTAATGGATTCAACATGAACAGATTCCAAATAAAAGAGATTTAGAATAGTAAGGGCTTTTATTCAATATGAAAAACGGTAATTTATATTTATAATCAATATGTTGCTTTAACAAGACACCATTGAAAATAGTTGAAAAAATGTTTTTTATTAAACAATATATAAAATAAAAAAGGAGAGTTTTTAAACGAAGCACTTAAGAAAGGCTCTGTAAAATCGATATCTGTAAAAACTAAAAAACATACGAAAAGCAATTGTTCTAATCAAATAAACAGAACTTCGAATGCTGTGAAATGTCTCCTCAAAAATTGTGATGTAGGACACATGGATAAAAAATATTGATTCTATTTGAGTTCATTTCTTTTGCACTAACTAAGTGTAGAAATGTAAAGTTGAAAAGAAAGTAAGATCTTATAGTCCCATGAAGAGAAACACGTGAAATGACGAGCAACAAGAATTGATTAAGAGAAATCAATGCGTAATCAGACTTGTGATGGTCAATAATCTCTGTTTTCTAAGGCACTGAACATATCAGTGAGAAGATGTACTATTGGAATGACGCCTTGCTTTCATCCAAGTACGCAATTCTTCAATAAGGATGGCAATAACACCGAGAGTGATAAAACTATCTGCAAGGTTGAAAATAGCAAAATAAAAAATATCATCAATATGAAAAAGTATATAATCAGTGACATGATGAAAGCGAATACGATCAATGAGATTGCCGATGGCTCCCCCAATAATAAGAATAAGGCCAAAGCGCATTAAAGACTTATTATATTCAGTATTTTTCCATAACCATAGAAGAAAGATAATCACAATGATCGTGATGGCGATGATTCCCCACTGAGAAAAGGAAGAAAAAAACGAAAATGCAATGCCAGAATTGCGCACATGATAAAGGGAAAGAAAAGGAATAAGCGAAATTTCTGTTCCTAAAGGCATATTGTGCATAACCCAGTATTTGACAGCTTGATCAAGTACTACTGTAAAAGCCAAGCCCAAGAGAAGAAAAGGGAGTGATTTACGAATCATGTTTTTCCTCACATGGTTCAAGTATTAAATAGGGGCGACGGATTTCATAAAGCATAACAGCTGTTGCTACAGCTAGATTAAGCGAGTCTGCTCGTCCGCTTTGTGGAATACGCGTAAGTTTATCACACCGATTCGTAAGAAGATCTGATAATCCCTGTTTTTCATTCCCCATTAAAAGGATAATAGGGCCATTTTTGAAGTCAAGTGTGCGATAATCCAGAGAACCTTTGAGGTGTGTTCCAACAATCATACCTTTAAAGTGAGAAGACCAGTTTAAAAAGCCGTTTTCATCAAAACGATAAAGTGGTACAGAGAAAATAGATCCCATGGTTGCGCGGACTGTTTCAGGCGAGAAAGGGTCTGTTGTCTCGCCAATTAAAATAACACCTTTAGCACCTACAGCATCAGCGGTTCGAATAATGGTACCAAGGTTTCCAGGATCACGTACACGATCAAGCGCGATGTAAACATCTTTAATCTGCCCTTTTATCATTTCAAAAGAGTGCCATTTTTGCTTGAAAATACCAATAACTGTTTGTGGATTATCGCGTCGGGTAAGTGATTCCATAACCTTTTGTGAGGCTTTAATAACAAAACCACCGTTGGCTACAGCACGTGCGGCAGTATTTTCGATAGTAGCATTACCGATTTCACTTTTAGAAAAAATAAGCGTCTGTATTGTCCAGCCAAGATTGAGAGCATCAATGACCAATTTCAATCCTTCTGCCATGAAAAGACCTTCTCTATTACGGTTTTTCTTTTGGCTAAGTGCTTTAAGATTTTTTATGATGGGGTTGCTAAGAGAGGTAATTTCTTTCACTCTACCAGTTCTGGGTCTACACATATTCAAGCAATCCAACGGCTAAAAAGAGAAGTAGAAAGAGCACGTCCTGCAACTTCTTCACGCAAAATGAGTTCTCCTGATTCGACCGTACCACCAAGATTTACAAATGCATCACGCATTAAAGCATGAAGTGCAAAGAAGGAAGCACGAATAGAATAAGCTGTAAGGACAACAGAGAGCGGTTTATCAGAGAGAAGTTTACGACAATTTGTGATCATGGCGGGTAAATGATCAAACAGTTGCCAAATTTCACCATGGGGTCCACGCCCATAAGCAGGGGGATCAAGAAGAATCATATCATAGCTTTTTTTACGACGCAGTTCACGCTCGACAAATTTCATAGCATCATCGCAAATCCAGCGAATAGAATGATCTGGTAATCCTGCTCTTTCTTGATTAGCTTTTGCCCACGCAATGGCTTTTTTAGAAGCATCAACATGGGTAACATTCGCACCCGCTCGTGCTCCAATCAAAGAGGCAATACCTGTATAGCCAAAAAGATTCAACAATTTTATAGGGCGTTCGGCTTTAACAATTTGTTCTTCCATAGAGCGCCAATGGGCATCTTGTTCAGGAAAAACCCCCACATGACGAAAGGAAGTAAAACGGCCTAGAAAAGACAATCCATTCCAAGCAAGAACCCATGTTTCATCAAGTGGCTTTTTAGGAAAATGCCAACGCCCAACCCCTTCTTCATCAAGGTTTCCTGTGAAAATAGCATCAACATCAGCCCATTGTTTTTGTGGTAAAGCGGGTTTCCATAGTGCTTGACCTTCTGGTCGAATAATGCGGTAAGCTCCATAACGTTCTAATTTTTGTCCATGACCAGAATCAATGAGAGCATAGTTTTCGCTTATACCCGTTTCTAAAATAAGGGGCAGCTTTTCCTGCGGATATCTATTGTTATGGGAGAATTGAAAGCATTGTGCAGGCATGTTTTGTATCACGGTATATGAGGTATAAAAATATATTATAAAGCTCTTAAATGTTTCGTAAAAGTGCAAAAAAGCTAAAGTCAATTAAAACAATGTATAAAAAAAAGAAAAAGAGCACTTTTAACTCTGTACTGAATATAGAATACAGAGAGAAAAGATTTCATTTAAATACCATTACACCAAATTTGTGATAGATGTTTTCAATTTTTCAATCTCGGCTTTACTTTTTTTGAGAGCTTTTTTGTATTTGTGATAGGAAAACCAACTGATCAGATTTCCTAATAAAATACCAAAACCAAAGAAAATAAAGAGCCATATAAAGAGGGGAGCATGATAAGTAAAACTTTCAGGATTTGCTCGAAAAGGATCAAGGGTTAACGGAACCATTTGACGATTAGCCACGATAAAAACAATCAAAACCGCTGCGAGAATCACACCGATACTTGTTAGAAGAATACGTTTAATTATCATAAGTTTCTCACTGATTAAGACGGTCGCGTAAATCCTTGCCAGTTTTAAAAAAAGGAATCCACTTTTCTTCAACAGAAACGGCTTCACCTGTTCGTGGGTTACGTCCATTACGGGCTGAACGGCTTTTTACAGAAAAAGCTCCAAATCCACGAAGTTCAACGCGATTGCCATTTGCAAGTGCTGTTGCAATTTCCTCAAAAATAGCGTTTACAATATTCTCCACATCCCGTTGAAAAAGATGCGGGTTATGACGAGCGATAATTTGTACAAGCTCTGATTTTACCACAATAGCCTCACTTTCACACAAAAAAATTTTGTAATTGTGCACTCCATGCATATTACAATATATAAACGGATAAAAGCAAAATAAAATCAAGAAAAAACAAATTGCAAGAAACAAAATTTGAAAATACCTTCTATAAAGGGTATACAGATTAAAAATGCGGAGGATTTAAGAGATCAGGAGAGTATGTCCGTACACAATCATTATAAAGCCTTTTCAACGCAATCATCTTTTGGAGATGTTTTAAAAAAAGCATCCCGTCATTCGCGTCGCATTAGCATATTAAAAATTTTTTTACCTCTCTTAGCGTTGATTTCAGCGCTGGTTTTTTGCTGGTTTACGTTTTTCTTGGTTCCCGTTACTTCTGATTCTATGCCTTTGAATAATGGAGAAAGTGGCGTGATGAATTTGACGATGCTCAATCCAAAATTAGAAGGGTATACGCGTGCTCATGAACCTTATTGGCTTAAAGCAGAAAAGGCATTTCAAGATCATACCCACGCTGGAATGATTGGGTTGCAAAACATTACAGCTAGAGCATTTATGGGCCAACAAAGACAGGTTTTTCTCGTCGCACAAGGGGGGGTTTACGATAACATTAATGGTTTTTTACAGTTGGATAAGCCATTCACGATTACGACGAATGATGGGATGATGGTACAATTTATGTCAGCTAGTATTAACTTATCCGAGGGACAGTTAAAAACAGATCAACGTGTTAATATTCAGCAAGCCGGTTTGAATCTTGCCGCAAACGCCTTACAAATTCGAGAAAAAGGAAAAAACATATATTTCCATGGTGGTGTGCATTTAGTGCTTCAAAAGCAATAACGCAATATCAATACAAATCTTTAAAGGATATTTATAAAGAGAAGTATGTGTATATACAAACAGAAGAATTGAAATAATGAAATCGTACAAAAGATGGATAGGTGTGATGTTAGCTTTTAGCATGGGAATGTTAGGAGAAGGAGCAGTTTTAGGATATGCTGAAGTGGCTCATTTTGGAATAAGTCTATCAAGCGATAAAGAACCGGTAGAACTTCATGCAGATTCTTTGGAAATACGTGATAAAGAAGGGATAGCGCTTTTTAAGGGTGATGTTTCAGTGGTACAAGGTAAACGTCTTTTAAAAACGGCAGAATTAGTTGTTTACTACGATAAAGCATATAAAGAAATTGATAAAAACAAGGAAGATACAAAGGCATCATCTGTTTCTTTATTTGGTTCGTCGAGTATACAAAAAATGGAAGCTTTAGGAAAAGTTTATATAAAAATTGCTACGCAAGTTGCTACGGGTGATAAAGGCGTTTTTGATGGAAAGTCAAAAATGATGAGTTTGACAGGGAATCATGTTGTGTTAACTGATGGTGACAATGTGGCAACGGGGTGCAAACTAACGGCAAATATGGAAAGCGGAAAGGCTTTTTTAGAAGGTTGTGAGACGCCTAAGAAAAAAGGTCGTGTTTCTATTATTTTAAAACAAAATCAAAAGAATGGTCATTAAGATTTCATGTTTGGAATCAAAAGAAAAAAACAGACCGATAGGTATAATCTTGAAAGTGAAGCTTCAAAAAATCCCTTAAAAGGGACCTTGATTGCCAGTAATTTGATTAAAGTTTATCGAGGAAGACGAACTGTTAATGGTGTTTCTTTTGGCATTCGTACGGGAGAAGCCGTTGGCATTTTAGGGCCCAATGGGGCAGGTAAAACAACTTGTTTTTATATGGTGACAGGGCTTATAAAATCTGATGGAGGATCCATTAAAATTGATGGATTTGATATTACGCATCTTCCGATGTATCGACGTGCGCGTTTAGGTATTGGATATCTTCCACAGGAAGCGTCTATTTTTCGTGGTCTTTCAGTAGAAAATAACATTAAAGCTGTTTTAGAGGTCGTTGAAAAAGATCGCCTTAAACAACGTGAAGAGTTAGATAGCCTTTTACATGAATTTAAAATTGATCATTTACGTAAAATGTCTGCACTTTCGTTATCTGGAGGTGAACGTCGGCGACTTGAAATTGCGCGCGCTTTAGCTTCTCGTCCCCATTTTATGTTACTTGATGAACCATTTGCAGGAATTGATCCTATCGCTATTTTCGATATTCAACAACTTATTCGTCATTTAACGAGGCGTGGCATTGGTGTTTTAATAACGGATCATAATGTGCGTGAGACATTAGGGCTTGTCGATCGCGCTTATATTATTCATACAGGGCGGGTGTTAGTTCACGGTTGTCCTAACGATATTATCAACAACGTTGATGTACGCAGAATTTATTTGGGAAATCAGTTTTCTCTTTGATTTTACAGCTTTCACGAGTTTCCATTTAAGTTTAACCAAACATTATTACTGAAAATTTCCTTATTTATGCCAAAACTTCTTTTATGACTATAACCTTAATGTTGTTATTGAGTGGTGAAAAAGGCTTCATCATTAGAGGTTAGTTTGTTGTTTTATAAGTTTAGCTTACTCATAATTGTATCATAGAAAAGATATCACTAGATTAACGTGATAATGAGTGATAAACGAAGCTCTCAATAAATGCGTGTGTTATTGAAAGGTAAGAGATATTTATCATATTTTTCTCTGTCGAATCAAAAAATATATCGATGATGCTGTTTTAGGTATTTTGATGGGAGCACCGGTTTATATATTGCGGTTATTCAATAGGAGTTGTCGTATTTTATTGGTTTATATCGCCTATTTGAAAATAGGAGCTTGGCTACAGATATCAGGCTAAATCTATAAATCTTTTAAAATAATCATTAAATTTCTAAAAATCTTTATATTCTTGTTATAAGTCGATGTTCAAGCTATACAGTAATTTTCAAAGTAAAGGTCCATTTTGCTCAGTATGCTTTTCATCTTAATTTAAGGGCTCATTGTTTAAAGAAAGAAAAACTCTGATGGCGGATTATACATCAACTCTTATGACAAGTTTAATAAGTTTATGAATAATGGCCTTTTCTAGAGTCGTAAGGAAATTAACTTTATGAACAACTTCATTTGTTTGGTTTCTCATGCCGTTAATGATGATCCGAATACTATTTATTATTGTTTTAGAAGTGATATGAGATGTATTGAGCCATCACCCATTATAAATTGAAAAGTAAAAACACATGCGATGTTGCGAAAAGTGAAAGAACATTAAGTATCTATAGCGTTTATAGGTTTATTGATGAGCATTTTAGCGTGTAAGAGGAAAATTAAAGTATGAATTTGAGTGAGTTAATAGCACCGGAAGCGATCATTCCGGCTCTTAAGGCTAATTCGAAAAAACAGGTTCTGCAAATTTTAGCCGAAAAAGCTTCCAAGCTAACAGGTCTTAGTGAGCATGTGATTTTTGATGTTGTTTTACAACGCGAGAAGCTTGGTTCAACGGGTTTGGGTGGAGGTATTGCGATTCCTCATGGAAAATTACCTGATATTAATCGGATCATTGGTATATTTGCACGTCTTGAAAGTCCTGTTGATTTTGAAGCTCTTGACGACGAACCTATAGATCTCGTTTTTCTCCTTTTAGCACCTGAAAATGCTGGTGCAGATCACTTAAAAGCTTTATCACAGATCGCACGTGTTTTGCGTCACACTGAAGTTGTACAAAAGTTGCGCAGTACGCATAATGCCAATGCGCTTTATGCTTTATTGATTCAAACTTCAGAATCAAATGCAGCTTAAAAGTTATTATGAGCGTATAAATTGCGAGGTATGCACTACAGAGCGTAGGAAATAATATAATTTGCATCTTAAGACTAATAATAAAAGGTTATGTCATGAGATTTAAGAAAATTACTTCTAATTGAACCTTCTTTTTAAAGAGCAACCAACAAAAACGAAGGGCTTTTCCTTTCTTGTTCTCGTATATTAAAGCATCTAATTATTATGTTCGTGGATTCTTTTATCCTGTTATACTGTAAAAACACTATCATTTGAGATATGGTGAGATAAATTCTGTAAGTCTTCTTAATATATTAAGTGCTTTTAGAGTGCGTGGTAAATATTTTTAAACAGGACTTGTCTGTAGAGCCTTTAGTTAAGTGAATCACATGAGTGGGAAGAAAAGAGGAGATCGCTCGACAAGAATCCAAACTTTTTCAGTCCAGATTGGATTAAGAATCTTCGTCCTTTGAAAGCGGGAAAGAAATCAACAGAAAAGTTTATTTGTGCATTGAATTTTTTTGTAAGTTGAGTTTGAGTGTTTAGGGATAATATTTTAATGCTCAAGAAGAAATAAGAGATATATTGTATCTTCAGTATAGCAAGATATTGATTTTAAATATAATTCACTATTTCGCATGTTGGATGAGAGATCCGAATATTGTAAAATTCTCTCATTCCAAACTTGTTTATGTTGAATCAATCAAAACCATTTCCTTGCACGTTGTAAACGGAATTAGCGTGTGGATAAAAACTGTACAAGAAAGGGGTAAAAATGCTTCCTATGAATCGTCTAAAGTATCGAGAGTTGTGCAAAACATTGGGAGCTGGAAAATAGTGTTATGGTGCCAGCTTTCTTCTTCACAAGTGGAGAGATCAACTATTTTATAGATATGATTTAGATGTCTGCTGTTGTATAGAGCTCATGCTAAAGAACAATTTTGTACGGTAAGAATGAAAATTATACCTTTAGGTTGGGTGAAAGAGTTTTTATGCATAGGAAGATTTATTTAAGTGTCTTTAATTGATTAAAATATTGTTTAAAAAACGGTAATGTTAGAACTGCTATAGAAAAAAGTTTTATATTTCTTTTTATAAATTACTTAGAAATAAGATAAGGAGACTTTCCCAAAGAATTCTTAAGAAGTTTTTTATAACAGAAAGAAAAATATCGTCTAATACATTAAAATAATACGATTAAGCTATTATAAGCTACTAAAATCATTTTAGAAATTAATAATTGGAGATGAAGTATATAGGGAAATAAGATCAAAAGAAACAAAATTGTATGTGATTATTGAGATAGAATCTAAATTCTTTATGTTTTATTATTAATATCTTGATAATATTTTATTATTTTTACAAGGTCTTTTGAAGATTGAGAAAAAGTGTTATCGGGACGATATTGAATACGAAATATGAATGCACTATAATGAGTAAAAGATGGAGTATTCTGCGAACATAAATGTATTGAATGCATAAAGTCGAGAAGTGATATTCGTAAGGCGATTAAGCTTTTTTGCGGGGAGTCCGGGGTGTATTTTCAAAATTTTGCATCAGATTGCTTGTGATATAAAGAGTATGGTTTATTTCTTAACAGAGTGATGGTATATTTTCATCTCGTTTTGAAGTTCTATAGCTTAAAGAAATCGTTTTTTATACAAAAACGAAATAAGTAGCGTAAAATGAAGATATTATTTTTTAATGTGGTTATTGAATAAGAAGTTTATGTTTTGGTAACGATTAAAAGGTCACAATGAAACGTAGAAATCTATTTTGATTAGTGTGAAAATATTTCGCTTATTGAAGGAATTAGGACAATAACACATGAATATCGAGGAGTTTTTGTTGAATTTTTCCAATGAAGAAAATCTTGTTAGAGACTAAAGAAGTGAGCTAAATGAAGATGTTTGAAAAGACTGTTATTGCTGCATCTGTAATGGTTCTTGTTACAGCGGGAGTGGCATATGCACAAACGCCAAGCCGTTTAAATCAATTTGAAGCGTGGGGAGCCTATTCTTATAAATCGCCCAAAAATACGATTTGCTATGTGTTATCGGTACCTTTGAAGGCTCTTCCAACGACAGTTAATCATGGTGATAACTTTTTCTTGGTTACCAAGCGTTCTCATTCACCTATTTCGTTTGAACCGCAGTTTATGGCTGGTTATACCCTTCAAGAAGGGTCGAGAGTGACAGTGACCATTGGAGGTAAGGACTTTGATTTTTTCACGAAAGATTCCTCAGCTTGGCTGGCGTCATCAGAGCTAGAAAAGCAGCTTGTTTCTGCTATGCGTGCTGGAAGCAATATGACAGTGCAAGCGATATCAAAACGAGGAACGCATACCACTTATACTTATTCCTTAAAAGGGGTCACTGCTGCATTAAATGCAGCTCAAAAGTGCCATTAAGGTTTCGATAACTCTAAAATAGTGATGTGAATTGGAAAGCAATGGCCATTTCTTATGACCTTAGACCAGTTGGTTCATGTTTTGCACGAAAAACAGATAATGTGGTCGTGAAGGAGAGTTCTAAGCTCTCTTTAATTGGTTTGTCGCAAGATGAAATGATGCAAGCTTTAAAGACAGTTGGTGTACCAGAGCATCAAACGCGTATGCGTGTGCGTCAGCTTTGGCATTGGCTTTATGTGCGTGGTGTTTCAAATTTTGATGAGATGCTGAATATTTCTAAAGCAATGCAAGAAACACTTAAGTGTCATTTCTCCATTGCGCGCCCAGAAATTGTTGGAGAACAAATATCAAAAGATGGTACGCGTAAATGGCTCTTACGTTTTCCTGCACGTGGAGCTGGAAGGCCTGTTGAAATTGAAACGGTTTATATCCCTGAAGAAGGACGTGGTACTTTATGTCTTTCATCGCAAGTAGGGTGTACGTTAACCTGCTCTTTTTGCCATACGGGAACGCAGACGCTTGTTCGTAATCTGACCGCAGAAGAAATTTTGGCACAATTATTGGTTGCACGTGATTGTTTGGGTGATTTTCCTGATAAGAATACCCCTGATGGAGCAATTGTTCCCATTGAAGGACGAAAAATTACCAATATTGTTATGATGGGAATGGGAGAACCTCTTTATAATTTTGAAGCTGTTAAAAAAGCTTTATTGATTGCCTCTGATGGCGATGGACTTTCTTTATCAAAACGTCGAATTACGCTTTCAACTAGTGGAGTTGTTCCTGGAATTATCCGAACTGGAGAAGAAATTGGTGTTATGTTAGCAATTTCACTCCACGCAGTACACGATACACTAAGGGATATGCTTGTTCCCATTAATAAAAAATATCCGCTTGCTTTACTAATGGAGGCTTGCCGTAATTATCCTGGTCTTTCCAATGCAAAACGAATCACATTTGAATATGTTATGCTGAAAGATATCAATGATAGTTTAGATGATGCTAAGCGATTGATTCAGTTATTGAAAGGGATTCCTGCTAAGATTAATTTAATCCCTTTTAATCCGTGGCCAGGGAGTAATTATCAATGTTCTGATTGGGAGCAAATCGAGCGTTTTGCTGATGTCGTTAATCAAGCGGGCTATGCTTCTCCTATTCGGATACCGCGTGGACGCGATATTTTAGCTGCATGTGGACAGCTTAAATCAGCTTCAGAGCGCTTACGTAAATCTGAACGTTTACGACTTGAAAATGCCATTGGTCATTAGGTAACGCAATTTTCAGCGATATCGAGGCCTATACTTTTTTGTTTGTAATTTAATATCCAAACTTCATGCGATGGCATATGTGAGACAGAGATTAAGATGGATAAGTGCTAGACGAACAGTTTCAGCGTTTATATGCTAAATGGGGTAAGAGATTGTCTATAGTCTGTTTACATAATCTCTGAAATAAGAAGGAAACCTAATTTAGAGGGAATATGAGGTCTTAAGGATTATAACTAATTTCTACCTTATTATCATACTCGTTAATTCGGTTTTATGTCTTTTAAAAGCATCTACGGTAATATCTTTTAAAAAGTGGAGATTGTGCACTGCCTCATGCTTTTGTTTATTATTTTCTTAAATAAGATCACGCATCACAAGCAAAACAGAGGATCTAAAATATAAATACCATTGAGTTATCCATTGATATGTTTTTTAAGTATCTCTTAGTACACTCTTCATATCACGATAATGCTTGTGAGGAGTATAACAAAAAGCTTCTGTGAATGTATTGTACTCCTACACCTTTATGTTTAATAAAGGTGTAAATTGGTACCACCATTCTATTTTTCAGCTCCCAATGTTGTAACAGCTTTTAGTACTTGAGATGGTTTATAAGAGGTGTTTTTATTCTTTTCTTAGATAGTTTTTATCCATACGAAAACTCCAGCTTCTCTTGTGATGTACAAAGGAAAGGTATTGTTTTATCCAAAACAAACAGGTTTGAAATGAAAAAATCTTATAATATTTGTTTTTTTTATTTAAATTAAAAGCGATACATTACACGTATAAATCAATGTTTTGTAACCACAAGGAGATGGAGGGCAAAGCTGGTAAAAGTACCAGCAATAAGCCAGTCGAGAAAGCGAATATAAAGAGGGTTCTTTTTGAGAGTTTTGGTAAGTTTATGCGCTGTAAAAACGATTGCAATTGTAATGGGGAAAGAAATAGGAATATAAGAGAGTCCTAAAAAGAGCAATTTTTGTGTTGCCATAGGATCATTCGCATTGATAAATTGTGGTAAGAATGTCGCGTTAAAGAGTATAACTTTAGGATTGAGAAGATTAATTCCAATACCAGCAAGATAGTTACGTTTAGCGCTTTGAGATTTAGAAGATGTCTGTTCAAAGGAAAAAGTGGGGTTTCTCCGTAAAGCTTGAAAGGAAAACCATAAAAGATAAAAGGCGCCAACAATTTTCAGAAGAACAAAAGTATGTGGTGCAGCAAAAATAAGCGCTGATAAGCCAAGTGCTACAGCGGTAACCTGAATGGCAAACCCTGTTGCACTACCCAAGGCGCACATAATTCCAGCTTTTTTGCTTTGTGTAATGGTTCGTCCTACAGAAAGCATCATATCTGGTCCTGGAATAAGTGCTAAAATCAACGATGCTAAAGCAAATTGTACAACAATAGACCACTCCGGTAGAAATGACACGTAAATCTCCTTTTATTTTTAAGCAGTGTTCACTATTTATACTTTGAGGCACCTTTATTTACGCTTTTTGCGTCTTTTTAATGTTGCTTAAAAAGAATTTATTTTTATATTTCTTGCATCGTTTTGATTTTTGGGTAGAAATAAAAAAGTAGCTCATATAGAACGTTAAAATGAAAAAGTGGCAAAATATTAGAAAAGTTGTTTTGGCTTATTCAGGTGGATTGGATACGTCAATTATTCTTAAATGGTTGCAAAGTGCGCTAGGTGTTGAAGTTGTAACTTTTACAGCAGATTTGGGGCAGGGGGAAGAGCTAGAACTTGCTCGTCGTAAAGCTGAAATGCTAGGTGTTAAAGAGATCTACATTGAAGATTTGCGCGAAGAATTTGTGCGTGATTTTGTGTTTCCGATGTTTCGAGCCAATACCGTTTATGAGGGGACTTATCTTTTAGGAACATCAATTGCACGTCCACTTATTTCAAAACGCCTTATTGAAATTGCTGAGGAAACAGGGGCAGATGCCATTGCTCATGGAGCAACAGGAAAAGGCAATGATCAGGTACGCTTTGAGCTTTCCGCTTATGCGCTTAATCCTGATATAAAGATTATTGCTCCATGGCGTGATTGGGATTTTAAGAGTCGGACAGATCTCTTTGAATTTGCTCGTATTCATCAAATTCCTGTAGAAAAGGATAAGCAAGGTGAAGCGCCTTTTTCAGTGGATGCAAATTTATTGCATTCTTCATCAGAAGGAAAGATTTTAGAAGATCCAGCACTTCCTGCTCCTGAATATGTCCATATGCGTACTCTTTCGCCGGAAGATGCTCCAGATCAAGCAACCAGAATTACTCTTGGCTTTAAAAAAGGCGATGCTGTTTCAATCAATGGAAAAAATTTATCACCTGCAACTTTACTTGCAGAGTTAAATCATTATGGGCGCGATAATGGTATTGGTCGGTTAGATTTGGTAGAAAATCGCTTTGTGGGTATGAAATCACGGGGTATTTATGAAACACCAGGTGGAACCATTCTTTTGACGGCTCACAGAGCTATAGAATCTTTAACGTTAGATCGTGGCGCAGCTCATTTAAAAGATGAATTGATGCCACGTTATGCAGAACTCATTTATTATGGATTTTGGTTTTCGCCGGAACGTAAGATGTTGCAGGCAGCTATTGATTTATCTCAAGAACATGTTGAAGGTGAAGTCACGTTAAAGCTTTATAAGGGGAATGTAATTATTGAAGGGCGCCAAAGTAAAAAATCACTTTATTCCAGTGAGTTAGTAACTTTCGAGGATGATCAAGGTGTTTATGATCAAAGAGATGCAACTGGTTTTATTAAATTAAATGCTCTACGTTTGCGTACATTAGCAATGCGTCATCAAGGTGATAAAGAAAAGAAATAGAAAATTACGGTGACAAGTGTAATATGGATTAGTGCTTTTGTATGAAATGCCTAGTTTAAGCATTTTTCTGTTGGTTTTTACCGTTCTTTCGTTCAATACTAGAAGCTTATCTTCTGCGCTAATAAATATAATAAGCAAAACCCATGATAATAATAGCAATGAAGGCTTCGATAATCAAAACAGGTCAATTTTGCTTTATAATATTGAATGTTTTTGATTTTTATCAGAACAAAATATATTTATAACGAGGGCGGTTTTTGTATAGTGACTTAAGAGTATAAAGAAATTTTCATCTTTTTGCTTGCTATTATTGACGAATAAATTCAAGAACCATACACCCTATTTTGAAAGAGTGTAATTTTTAGGATAAATAATGATGCGTGATCAGTGTGATACCCTCAACCTTACGCCTGAATTAAAAGATGCAGCTTCTCAATCGAGAACTTGGCCATTTGAAGAAGCACGTAAGATTATCAAACGGTATGAAAAAACGGGTTATCCAGACAGTGTGATATTTGAAACAGGTTATGGCCCTTCTGGTTTACCGCATATTGGAACTTTTGGGGAAGTTGCACGTACAACCATGGTGCGTCATGCATTTCATATTCTCACGGAGAATAAAGTAAAAACAAAATTACTTTGTTTTTCTGATGATATGGATGGTTTGCGCAAGGTTCCTGAGAATGTGCCTGATCGCGAGAGGATGGAACATTATCTTGGTCAACCGTTGAGCCGTGTACCCGACCCTTTTGGAGATGATTATCCTTCTTTTGGAGCGGCAAATAATGCGCGGTTACGGGCTTTCCTTGATCGTTTTGGTTTTGATTATGAATTTGCAAGTGCTACGGATTATTACAATTCCGGTCGTTTTGATGAAACACTTTTGAAAATCCTTGCCTGTTATGACAAGGTTATGGCAATTATTTTACCAACATTAGGTGAAGAACGGCAAGCGACCTATTCACTCTTTCTACCGATTTCTCCCTTTTCTGGAAAAGTATTACAGGTACCGATGATTGCGCGTAATGTTGAAAAAGGGACTGTCACTTATATTGAACCTGAAACAGGAGAAACCATAGAAACAGAGGTTACGGGGGGCAAAGTTAAGTGTCAGTGGAAGGTAGATTGGGCAATGCGTTGGACAGCACTTAGCATTGATTATGAAATGGCCGGAAAAGACCTTATCGATTCCACAAATCTTTCTTCTAAAATTTGTAAAGTATTAGGTGGAACCCCCCCAGAAGGATTCAACTATGAGCTCTTTTTAGATGAGAAAGGGCAGAAAATTTCCAAATCCAAGGGAAATGGCTTAACCATTGATGAATGGCTTACTTATGCCCCAACAGAGAGTTTAGGGCTTTATATGTTTTCAAAACCTAAAACAGCAAAAAGGCTTTATTTTGATGTTATTCCTAAAGCTGTAGATGAATATTATGCTCATCTTTCTGCTTATGGTCGTCAAAAATGGCAAGAACGGCTCAGTAATCCTGTATGGCATATTCATAATGGTTGTCCACCGCAGGTTGATTTGCCTGTATCCTTTGCGATGCTTTTAAATTTGGTAAGTGCTTCAAATGCAGAGAATGCAGAAGTTCTTTGGGGTTTTATTTCTCGTTACGCTAAAGAAGCAAATGCACAAACTTATCCAGAACTTGATCAATTGGTGAAGTTTGCCATTAAATATTTTGATGTTTTTGTTAAACCAAACAAGAAATTTCGTATACCAGATGATAGCGAACGAGCAACATTAGCACAAATTGATGAAAAATTAGCTCATTTACCTGAAACTGTTGATGGCAACATATTACAAAATATGCTTCTTGATGTTGCAAGGTTAACGGAACGCTATCAAGATCATAGCAAAAAAAGCCCTGAAGGTGGGCCTGGTGTTTCTAATGTTTTTTTTCAAATGTTGTATGAAGTCCTTCTTGGACAAGAGCGAGGTCCACGATGGGGATCATTTATAGCGCTTTATGGGATTAATGAAATGCGTGCACTGATTGCTGAAACACTTGCACGTCCTGTGGAGGAATAATGGAACGAAGAGTGCAGGAAGTAAAGCGACGCCGTACATTTGCAATTATTGCTCACCCAGATGCGGGGAAAACAACATTAACAGAAAAGCTTTTATTGTTTGGTGGTGCTATTCAACTTGCAGGAGAAGTAAAAGCCAAAAAAGATCGTATTCAAACCCGTTCTGATTGGATGAATATTGAGCGTGATCGTGGTATTTCCGTTGTGACTTCGGTGATGACGTTTGAATATGAAAATCATATTTTTAATCTCCTAGATACTCCAGGACATGAGGACTTTGCGGATGATACGTATCGCACTCTCACAGCTGTTGATAGTGCTATCATGGTATTGGATGGGGCACGCGGAATTGAGCCAAGAACACTGAAATTGTTTGAAGTATGTCGGATGCGGGATATTCCTATTGTTACTTTTATCAATAAAATGGATCGTGAGGCACGTGATCCTATAGAGCTTTTAGATGAAATTGAAGAAAAGCTTGCTCTTGATACCGCCCCCATAACATGGCCCATTGGGTCGGGTAAAGATTTTGTCGGGACCTATGACCTTCATCATAACCGTTTTCGCCAAAAAGATGATGAGATAACACAGCGGATCGTTTCAAATCCCAGTGAGGTTGTCCATTTACTTCCCCAATATCAACGTTCCACTTTTCTTGAAGGAGTAGAACTCGCTCAAAGTGTTTGCAAGAATTTTGATCTTCAAGCTTTCCGTGAAGGTCATATGACACCGGTTTATTTTGGTTCAGCTTTGCGAAATTTTGGTGTTCGTGATTTGATCAATGCGCTTATAGATTTTGGTCAAAGTCCTCGTGATCAAAGTGCAGATCAGCGCAATGTCATAGCAACTGAACCTAAAATGACGGGATTTGTTTTTAAAATTCAAGCGAATATGGACCCTAATCATCGTGATCGTATTGCATTTTTTCGGGTATGTTCTGGAACACTTGAACGTGGTATGAAAACAAAGTTGGTTCGAACAGGAAAACCGATGACACTTTCGGCTCCACAATTTTTCTTTGCGCGTTCGCGCCAAATTGCTGATCAAGCCTATGCTGGTGATATCGTAGGGATCCCTAATCATGGAACATTGCGTATCGGCGATACTTTGACTGAAGGAGAAGATATCCTCTTTAAGGGAGTACCAAATTTTGCACCAGAGATTTTGCGTCGTGTTTGTTTAGGCGATCCAATGAAAGCAAAAAAGCTCAAAGAAGCTTTGCAACAAATGGCTGAAGAAGGGGTTGTACAATTGTTTATTCCTGATGATGGGTCGCCTTCTCTCATTGGTGTTATTGGTGCTTTGCAAATTGATGTCTTAAAAGAACGATTAAAAATAGAATATTCTTTGCCAGTGAATTTTGAGTCTGCGCGCTTTAATTTATGCCGTTGGATTTCAGCGCAGAGCAAAGATGAGTTGCAAAAGTTTCTCAGCAATCACCGCTCTGCTATTGCGTATGATTTAGAAGGTGATCCAGTTTTTTTAGCGGAGAACCATTTTTCATTAAATTATGAAGCAGAAAGAGCTCCTAAAATAAAATTTTCTGCTTTTAAAGATTATCAAGTACGCTCTTAAAATAAAGAAGAATTTTTTATGTAACAATTTGGTTGATAATGATTTTTCATATTGAGTTGGGGATCTGAATATTGTTATTTTTTCTGAAAACAAAAGGAGTATGTAAAGAACACTTTCAGATTGCACTGTATAAAGAATACGGTAAATTTATTTTATAATATTCAATAAGTTATAATATATTTGTAATTGTAACGTCTTTTAAAATTTTGATATATTTTTTCACAATAGCTTAAGACAAGGTCATATATTTCAGTATTTTGAATGTCAGCTAAAAATCTCCTGTATAAATAGAGCTTTTCAGTTTTTTCTTGTATGAAAATTGTATACAGTCAAAATAAAGCAAATAATCAATAAGATGAAATTTGTTATTCCCAATATGAGATCATATGACTTATAAACCACGTGTCTTTTCTATATCTTCTGGAATGGCTTTTTTGCCTCACTTTGTTGAGGCACTGCTCTCCGGTACCCTTATTGATAATTTCGCTCCCAATGGAGACATTCAAACTGCCCTTGCCGATAGCCTTATTTATGTTCCGACACGTCGTGCTGCTCGCGCTTTACGTTTAGCCTTTGTTGAAAGAAGCGATACACAATCAACTTTCTTACCAACCATTCGTGCTCTAGGAGATGTCGATGAAGACAGTTTCCTTTTTGTTGAAAATCATACCAGCACTCTGAATCCACCCATTGGAAAAAGTGAACGCTTACTGCTTTTAGCGCGCCTTATTCGCCCATGGCGTGAAAATTTACCTGCGCATCTGCGTGCCATGTTTGGTACAGAAGATGTACTTATTCCGGCTCATAGTGCTGATGCAATTTGGCTTGCTCAGGATTTAGCGCATTTGATGGACGAAATTGAAACAGAAGGAGCAGATTGGTCGAAACTTAAAGATATTGCACCTGATATGGTCGCTGAATGGTGGCAAATAACGCTCGACTTTCTGACTATTGTTACGCAAAATTGGCCACAAATCTTGACCGAAAGGCAACGAAGCAATCCCGCGGAATGGCGTAATCAAGCACTCACAATGCATGCAGAGACTTTGCGATGCACGCAGCCTGATAAACCTATCATTGCTGCTGGTGTGTCAGGTTCTATGCCCGCAGTTTCTCATCTTTTAAAGGTTATAGCTTCTCTGCCCAAAGGGGCTGTTGTTCTTCCTGGCCTTGATCTTCATATGGATGAAGAACAATGGAATGCACTAAGCACAAGCAATAAAGAAAAAACAGCTTGTGATTTTTTTGATCCTGCAGAAAATGTTTTTAGCCATCCTCAATATCATTTAAAAAAACTTCTAACTCTCATGGAGTGTCAACGTCATCATGTTTGCGAAATTGGCCAACAAAGTATAACAAAGAAAAAACGAATGGCTCTTTTATCAGAAGCACTCCGACCTGCTTCTACAACAGATAAATGGATACAAATTATCCGTGATGATTATGAAAATCTTTGTGCAGATTGGTCATTTATTGAAGCTATAAATGAACGTGAAGAAGCTCTCGCTATAGCTGTTACCTTACGCAAAGCTATTGAAGAACCTCAAAAAACTGCAGCCCTTATTACAAATGACCGTAATTTAGCACGCCGTGTTGCTGTGGAATTACAGCGATTTGGAATTGAAGCAAATGATTCAGGCGGAATACCACTTGCACAAACATTGCCTGTAACTCTCTTACGACTTATCTTAGAAAATGTATTGCAACCTGATGATCCCATTGCTTTTCTTTCTCTTCTTAAACATCCCCTTACAACACTCCAACAAAATCGTCATCGTTTACGGGAAATGGCAGAAAATTTTGAACTTTTTGTTCTTCGAGGGAATACAGGGCGTATTAATCTTTGCGAATGTGATCAATTTCTTGAAAAATGGATTGAAACATCTTTTCATAATAGTTCTGAAAATAACACCCTTGATCAGCAGAAATGTGAAGAAGCACGTCTCTTTTGTCATCTTTTAAAAAAAGCTGTTGAGCCTTTAACGTCTCTTATGAAACAAGAGAAAGAATGCACCATCAATGAGGCTGCAATAGCAACTGTTGAGGTTTTTGAAAATTTTGGTCGCAATGAGGATAATTCTCTTGCACATCTTTATCAACATGAAGCAGGACAAGCCTTATCAAATTTTTTGCGTGAATTGGTCAGTGATCAATCGGGATTAACATTTCATCTTTGTGAATGGCCCGCTATGTTTTCTGCCATAATAGCAACCCGTTCCGTCGCACCTTCGCCTGGAGGACATCCACGTTTATTCATCTGGGGTACTTTGGAATCGCGTTTGCAAACGGTTGATACAGTGGTCATTGGTGGTCTTAATGAAGGATCATGGCCGATATCAACCCGAAATGATGCTTTTTTATCGCGACCGATGAAAATGATGTTAACTCTGGAACCACCAGAACAGCGTATTGGTCTTTCCGCGCATGATTTTCAATGGGCGATGGGAATGGATAAAGTGGTGATGAGCCGAGCACTACGAGTTGATCATGTTCCTTCTCTCCCTTCACGCTGGCTACAACGCTTAGAAACTGTCGTAGGACAACAAGTTTGGAAACAAATCCGTGCACGAGGTGAAAAGATACGCCATTGGGCAAAGATGCTTGACAATACGGACATGTCTGCTTGTGCAACACGCCCTTGCCCTGTGCCACCCATTGCAGTGCGTCCACGTCATTTTTCCATCACCGAAATAACAACGTTACGCCATGACCCTTATGCCATTTATGCTAAAAAAATCTTAAGGCTCAAACCACTTAAAGCCCTTATTCATGACCTTGGTGCTTCTGAACGCGGAACACTTTATCACACTATTCTTGCAGATTTTTGCACACAAATAAAAAATCTAAATGCTGCAAATGCATTAGATGTGTTGCTCGCTATTGGACGTAAAGAATTTGATAAGTTTAATTTGCCTGCTGATGTTGAAACAATCTGGTGGAATACATTTGAAAATCTTGCTCCCTTTATTTTGCAATGGGAACAAAGTCTAGAACCCCGAATACGACATTCGGAAGTGGAATCGCAAAAAATACCCATAGGTACAACAGGGGTAACTCTTTCAGGACGTGCTGATCGTATTGATATATTGCCAAACAAAACGGTTGAAATACTTGATTTTAAAACGAGTACACCCCCTTCATCAAAACAGGTTCGCGAATTATTATTTCCACAATTAGCATTGGAAACCGCTCTATTAATGAGAGGAGCTTTTACAGATTTTCAAAATCTGTCCCCCTCAAAACTATTTTATATTCCTCTTAATGGAAAAGGTAAGATTACTCCTCAATTAATTCTTTCAGAAAAAGCGGAAAAAGATCACCAAAATGTTATTAATCTTGGTGAAAGGGCGTGGGAACATCTTATCGCGTTAATGGAGTATTATCAAAATCCACAACAAGGCTATCTTTCACACGCAGTCCCTATGTTAAAACAATATGAAAGTGACTATGATCATCTGGCACGCTTATGGGAATGGTCAAATGGATTTCATAAAGGAGATCAATCATGACTCTTTTTTCTATTCCTGAAGCAGCCCTTGATGCACAAGCAACAGCAACACATCCAAAAACACATGTATGGGTTTCTGCAAATGCAGGATCTGGAAAAACCCATGTTCTAACCGAACGCGTTATTCGTTTGCTTTTAAACGGTACTTCTCCAGCACGTATTTTATGCCTTACTTACACGAGAGCCGCCGCCGCTGTTATGCAATCGCGGATTTTTCGCACACTCTCCAGCTGGAATGAACTCGATGATGCACAGCTTAAAGAAATCTTATCGAAGTTTGAAAACAAACCTATCAGTGCAACAAAAATAACCTATGCGCGCCAACTCTTCGCGCGTGCTTTAGAAACACCTGGTGGTTTGAAAATACAGACTATTCACGCATTTTGCGAATCTCTCTTGCATCAATTTATGCTAGAAGCCAATATTGCTGGACATTTTGAACTCATAGATGATATCAACCGCAAGAAATTACTACAAGAAGCCCGCTGCCAACTTTTAAAGCATCATGATATACAACCCGCTCTAAAACAGCTGCTTAAGGTTATCAGTGAACATACTTTTAACCAATTGCTGTATGAAGCAGCTGAAAAGCAACATAAACTGTCTGATTTTTTGTCTTCTCTTCTGTCTGAAAATGGAGAAGAGAAATTGCGGGCGCTGTTTAATTTAGCACCTGATGATACAAATCAGCAATTACTAGAAAAAATTCAACAGACTGCTCGTCTTCCTCTTTATGCTCTTAACCATTGTGAAACCCATGGGAATAAAAACACTAAGAGTATCATTGAAAAACTTCCCCAATTAGAAACTGCTTGTGATGAAGAAACTATCATTGATATTGTTTCAAATATTTATTTTACAACAGAAGGTAAACCTCGTAATTTTGCACTTATATCGTCTAAAAAATCAGATGAAATTTGGCCTTTTATTCAACAATTGATTAAAGATAAACAAAGCAAGCTTTCTGTTCTTTTAGAAAAATATCACTGTGCAAAAGTTGCCACCCTCAATATGGCTGCTTTTCAGCTTTGTGCCCTTTATCTCAAAATTTATGCAAATTTAAAAAAAGCCAATGGTTTTTTAAACTTTGATGATCTCATTGAGCGCACACTCCATTTGTTACAGCGCAAAGGTGCAAGCCAATGGGTGCACTATAAACTTGATAAGGGTCTTGATCATATTTTGCTTGATGAAGCACAAGATACGAACCCTGATCAATGGAAAATTATTCAACTTTTAGCGCAAGAATTTTTTACAGGTCATAGTCAACGTGACAATATACGTACTCTTTTCGCTGTTGGAGATGAAAAACAGTCTATTTATTCCTTTCAGGGCGCTGCACCAGAAAATTTTGCTGCAAATGGCAAAATTATTCAAAAAAAAGCACAACAAGCAAAGCAGAAATTTGAAAAAATACAATTGAATTACTCTTTTCGCTCCACAGCCGATGTTCTTAAAAGTGTGGATCTTGTCTTTGAAACACCAGAGAATTATAAAGGGCTTTCAGCAGAAAATACAAAAACCATACACGAAGCTATCCGTACTCACAGTCCAGGTGAAGTTATTTTATGGGATGCCATTTCTAAAGAAAAAGACGAATTTCCTGATGATTGGCATGTAACTGTTGATCATTTAGATATACCAGCAGTACGTTTGGCAGAAAAAGTTGCTGAAACGATTGCAGGCTGGTTACACAAAGGAGAAATGCTTCCAGCAAAAGGGCGGTTATTGCGTGCTAGTGATATTATGGTTTTGGTTCGTAAGCGTGATCAATTTGCCCTAGCGCTTTCTCGTGCCCTTAAACAACGCAATATACCCGTCGCTGGTGCAGACCGTTTACAGCTTATAAAACATATGAGTGTGCGTGATTTAATGGCACTCGGACGTTTTGTTTTGCAACCACAAGACGATTTGTCTCTTGCTTGTGTTTTAAAAAGTCCACTCTTTGCGCTTAGCGAAGAGGAACTTTATCAACTTGCCGCTCACCGTACAGGCTCCCTTTGGAAAAGCCTTTGTGAACAGGCATCGTCGCATATTCCTTTTAAAGATACTTTTGAAAGCTTGAGTCAATATCGTACTTTAGTGGATAAAATACCAGTCTTCGAATTCTATAGTCATATCTTAAATGATGATAAGGGACGACAAAAAATTTTAGCGCGCTTAGGCTCGGAAGCCAATGATGTGCTTGATGCTTTTATGGACTACACACTCGCGATTCAAAAAACGGGGTTACCAGGATTACAAGCTTTTTTGGAAACATTAAGTGTCAGTGAACCAGAAATTAAACGTGAGTTTGACCAAAATCATGAAGAAATTCGCATCATGACTGTTCACGCCGCAAAAGGACTGGAGGCTGCTGTTGTATTTTTAGTTGATCCCGGTAGTGCGATTTGGCATCCCCAGCATTCACCTCACTTGCTTGAAGTTCCCTTGAACAATGCATATTTGAGTGACCAACAAGCTTTTATCTGGCGCCCTAATGCAGAATTCGATACAATGCCTTCTAAACAAGCAATTTTGCGTTTAAAAGAGCGTGCTGAAGAGGAGTATAGGCGCCTTCTTTATGTAGGAATGACACGCGCTGAAGATCGCTTGTTTGTTTGCGGGTATAAAGGTCCGAAAACGCCATCTCATACATGGTTACAACTGGTAAAGAGAGCTCTCGAACCACATGCGGTAGCTATAAAAGGTCCTGCGGAAGATATTGCAGCTTGGCGTTATTGCATTACACCGCCTTCTTCTACTTCTATAAACCAAAAAATTTCTTCCGTTGAGTGCCAAACACTTCCACCTCTACCAGACTTTTTCTCCCATAAAGTACCAGCAGAACCAGTGTTACCAAAACCGTTAAAACCGTCAGTGGCGAGCCTTTCCATTGAAGCTGATACAGAGCTGTCCTCAAGTCCAAAACAGCTTACCACTTCACCTGTTTTAGGAGCCATGAACACAAACAGAGCTTTTTCCATTGAATATGGTAATCTCGTTCACCGATTGTTACAGTATTTACCCGATTGTCCCCCACAAAAACGTCGAGATTATGCTCGAAACTATCTCAATATCAAAGCCTCTCATTGGCATGAGAGCCAAAGAGAAGATGCTCTTTGCCATATTTGGAAAATATTAGATCATGTTTATCTCAAACCCCTTTTCTCTGAGCATTCACGTGCTGAGGTCTCCTTAATGGGTATTGTGAAAATTCGTGGAAAAGAACAAGCAATCTCTGGTCAAATTGACCGTCTCTACATCACGCAAAACAGCGTTATCTTTGCAGATTTTAAAACAGGAACCCCGCCAGAAAATGAAGCTGCTATTGCTTCTCATCATTGGTTGCAAATGGCTCTTTATCGAAAGTTATTGCAAGCTATTCATCCCGATAAAGATATACAGGCTCTGCTTATCTACAGTAAAGAAGCCAAAATTTTTAAACTTCCTCCAGAAAAACTTGAGGCATTTCTTAGTGAAGTTGCCTTATAAGTTACTCTTTTCCTTGCAAAGCATTTTTACATTTTATTTACTTTCATAAAATCGCTCAAACAAACACAACGCACAATCCCTAGTGTAAAAAAGTCCTTTAATAATTTATCTTTGCAATAACTTGATATGAATTGTTATTATACCAATCTATAAAAGGTGAATATAAAGGATAAATCAATGACGTGTATAAAAGTTGATAAGGACAATTTCGAAAGTGAAGTTCTAACTTCTTCCACCCCTGTTGTGGTTGATTTTTGGGCAGAATGGTGTGGCCCTTGCAAAGTGATTGCTCCAATGTTGGATGAAATTTCAATAGAAATGCAAAATCAAGTTAAAATTGCTAAGGTAAATATTGATGAAAATCCGGAACTGGCTACCCAATACGGAGTACGTTCTATCCCTACATTATTAATGTTTAAAAATGGAAATATTTCATCGAATATGGTTGGCGCTACCTCTAAAGGACGTCTTTCTGAATGGATAAAAGATGGGCTTAGTTAATTCCACGTATAATTACTATAAAGGAGAGAAATTTTGTCTCTCCTTTTGACTTTTTTAAAATATTCTTTTTTGCATTATGTTATAATGAAAAGACAATAAAAATCAAAATTTTAAATGAATTTAAGAATTCGTGCTTTTATGCATGATTCAATTGGCCATTTTTTATAAAAAATTGCTTTGTATGAAGAATATATGCAATTCTTTCCTTATAGGCGCGTTAAAAATATTGGGTGAATGATAATTTCATTAAAGGTATTTCTTCTTAGATAAGACTATTGAGATAGATAGTGTTTTCAACACATAAAGGGAGATTTTAAGCAAAAACTTTGCAAATTACTTTTCTGAAGCTCACAATTTTTAAGCAGAAAGAGACAAGCAATTCACTACAGGTTATATAATGCTCTTCTAAAGGGTTATCACTTCAATTTAAAATTCTCTTATACTATTCTCTAAAATCAAAATTGTAGGTATCAGATTCTCTAAAATAAATTGATGAATTTCTATAAATTAACGGCTGTCCTTTGCAATTTATGTCATTGTTATATAAAAGAGTCATCATTTCGTTTCATCTTCCATGGTTGGTGCCTCCATGAAGCCTTCTTTATGTTGTCCATCATCTCAGATTTCATAGGTAGTACTGAGGTATTATCAAATTAAAAAATGATGATGTTCATGTTTTTTTAAAATGTACGAATTGTAAAAGACTGTTGCAAACATTCAATGGAATGTTGCGCTGATCTAACTGTTACATGACGCCCATGTTCTTTATAGTGTAAGGTGAGTGCAAAAGTGGCGAGTTCTAAAAGAGCTGTATTTCTTTCTGGCCATTCAACAAGTAAAATATTTTTCTCACGAGCTTCATGAAGCCCTAATTCATCAATTTCTTCTGCCATAGAAAGGCGATAAAGATCAGCATGAATAATTTCAAACTTTGGAAGTTGATAGCTTTGCACAAGAGTAAAAGTAGGGCTTGGAACATCTATAGTGTTATCGTTCGCAAGTGTTTGAATGATTGTACGTGCAATGGTTGATTTTCCAGTTCCAAGATCTCCTTGCAGCGTTACAAGATCTCCTGGCTTTAAAGAAAGAGCTAAATTTTGTGCAAAAAGCTTTGTTGCCTCTTCATTTTCAAGAAAAAAACTAAAATTCATTAAAAGTTCCATGAAATGGATGAAAAATTTTTGTTATCATAAAGGTTAAAATTAAAAAATCGTATCTCCTTTGGAGAGTGGGAAAAAACATTTAACTGTTGTTCCTTTTCCAGAACCGGTAAGAATTTCAACATGTCCACCGTGTAGTTCAACGAAACTTTTTACAAGGGAAAGGCCAAGACCCGCTCCCGCACGCCCACCATGGTGTGAATGGGAAGAAAAACGTTTAAAAATACGATCAAGAACGTCTTCTGGGATGTCAGAGCCCTGATTGTGAACGCTAAAGACAATGTTATCATCTTGTTCATCGACGCAAAATTCAATAGTACTCGCCTCCGTTGCAAAATTAATAGCATTACTCAGTACATTCACAAAAATTTGATGCAAGCGCTTTTCATCAGCAGAAATAGAATTTAAGGAAGGAGAAATTTGTTGTAAAAGCGTAATATGCCGTCCATTAAGGCGATCTTCTACACGTGCTACTGCTTGTATCATAGCATCGGCAATGTTAACCGATTTTATGTCCAACTCCATAATGCCTGCATCAAGGGTAGCAAGATCAAGAATATCGTTAACAATATTTAAAAGAGTTCCTGATTCTGAATGAATGTGTTCAAGATATTCTTGTTGACGTTCATTGATAGAGCCGAAAATTTGATCACGTAAAATATCCGAAAATCCAATAATATTGGTGAGAGGTGTGCGTAATTCATAAGAAACATGTTGGACAAATTCATTACGCAAACGATCAGCACTTTCTAATGCTTCATTTTTTTCTTGAAGAGCACGCGCAACATGGACAGTGTCCGTAACATTCACAAAAGTAAGCATCGTTTGTCCATTAGGAAGAGGGACCAGAGTATAGTCAATAATCATATCATTTTTAAGATCTATACGACCTGAAAATGTTTCACGTTTTTCAGCAAAACCGGTAATGAACTTGGTAAATTGATCCCATTCTTGCCCCAAGGTTAAGGCTGAACAATGGCTTTGTAACTGTGTAATATGGGTTCCTTCTACCAGTAAATTATAAGGAAGAGACCACAATTTCGACAAGGCAGGATTCGATAAGCGAAGGCGTCCATCAGTACCAAAAACGACCACACCTTCAGAAAGTTTATCAAGTGTTTCACCTTGTATTTTAATAAGTGTATTATAACGGCGCTCAAGATCAATTTTTTCAGTAAGGTTTTCGTAAAGCCAAGTGACACCTCCTTGTGGATGAGGGTTCGAGACAACACGCACTGTACGCCCATCTGGAAGATTCCAAATTTGTTGGTTCGATTCTGTTTGCCAATAGGCTTTTAAAAGTTCTTCTTTCCATGCGCGCCAATCAGGGTGTTCAGCAATGAGCCCCTTTTCACGTAAACGTTCAAGAAACAATGTATGGCTTGGTTCACTTTCTAAAAAAGAACTCTCCAACGGCCATAAAATTTTGAAAGCGTGATTACAGAATTTTAATTTTTGGTTTGTATCAAAAATGGCTACAGCTGTTGAAATTTGGTCAAGTGTTTCACAATGACTTTGAAGAACATATCTTAATTCATGAGCAAGATTTTCATAGGCGCTGTCATCACGTGCAAAAGCTGCCATCCCTTCAGCTGTTGTAATACGTGTGAGATGAAAACGGTGCCGTTCTCCACCAATAACCGTATGAACATGTTCTTGAAAAATTGTTTCTGTTTCATCTGTTTTGCGTTGTGTATTTTCATTGAAAAGATCCCCCACGTCATCACTGTCTTCACGAAAGTCTGTCATTTCTCTAAAGGCGCGATTGATAAAACAAACTTTTCCTTCACAATCTTTTATCCATACGGGCTCTTGAATAAGATCAAGAAGATTACGCTGCATTCTCAGTTCAGTAAGAAGGCGGGCGATATCTTTCTGTAAACGAGCATTTTCACTCTGTTGTTTTGAGATATCTTGAAAACGAGCAATGGCGACTGTTCCTGCGATGACTCCTGTAACTTGTAGCAGTACATTGTTTGTGGTGGTGATAGAAAGATCAAAAGGGTGACATTTACAACGGAGTTGAGTCAATGCATAATCAAGTTCTCGCAGAGAATTTTCTTCAACCCAGAGCTCAAAACGCTGAAAATCTTTCTGATCGATTCCTATTTTTTGCAATGCGGAAAGAGCACCAACAACATGGGGTAAGGTTGTTGGATTTTCCCAAATAAGAAGGAATTGCTCGGTTTCTTCCAGAAGCCATTCATAATATTTAAGTTTTTCAGAAAAATTTGCCTGAATTATCTTCAAAGGCTTCTGTGCAGTTTTTTTTGCACGCACGGTAACAGCTAGGCACGTGAGAAGTGAAGCACAAGAAATTCCTCCACACAGCGCTAAAAGCAGCCATGGACCATTCGGCAAAGTGAAGAAAAATGGTAAATAACCTTCCAATGACTGAGAAAAAGCGCATGTTGGAGAAAAAAAGAAAAAAAGGCAAAGTATATACGTATAGATTCGGATCTCTTTTTGAGTTTTTTCTTTGGGGTTATAGTCACCAAAGCTGAGCACGACATCTTTCCCTTTTTTAACCCAAGGAAACGTATTAGTAACGGTAATGGTTTGGTTTATAAGGTCCTTGTGGTGAGACTCCAATATAAGCGGCTTGTTCTTCTGATAAAACACTTAATTTTATTCCTAACCGATCCAGATGTAGACGTGCAACCTTTTCATCAAGATGTTTAGGCAAAACAGTGACTTCATTTGTATAGTGTTCTGTACGGGTAAAAAGTTCAATTTGCGCTAAAACTTGATTGGTAAACGAAGCTGACATGACAAAAGAAGGATGCCCCGTCGCATTGCCGAGGTTTAACAATCGTCCTTCAGAGAGCAAAATGATGCGTTTTCCATCGGGAAAGGTGATCATATCAACTTGTGGTTTAATATTCGTCCATGGCAAATTTCTAAGGGCAGCGACTTGGATTTCGTTATCAAAATGACCAATATTTCCAAGAATACACATATCCTTTACTTGTCGCATATGATCTAAACGAACAACATCTTTATTGCCTGTTGTCGTGATGATAATATCAGCACTGGAAGCAGCATCATCCAAATTAACAACTTCATAGCCATCCATAGCGGCTTGAAGAGCGCAGATAGGATCAATTTCTGTTACTTTAACACGAGCCCCAGCACCAGAAAGAGATGCTGCTGAACCTTTTCCTACATCACCATAACCACAGACAATGGCAGTTTTACCAGCGATCATCACATCTGTTCCACGTCGAATACCATCGACCAATGATTCTTTACATCCATATTTATTATCAAACTTTGATTTAGTGACGCTATCATTAACATTAATAGCAGGAAAAGGTAGAAGTCCTTCTTTTTGTAACTGATAAAGACGGTTTACACCTGTTGTGGTTTCTTCGCTTACACCTTTAATTGCTGCGCGCTGTTGTGTAAAAAAACCTGGCGTTGCATCCATACGCTTTTGTATTTGTTTGAAAAAAATTTCTTCTTCTTCTGTTTTGGGATGCGATAAAATATCTTTATTTTGTTCTGCACGACTTCCCATTAAAATATAGTTTGTGGCGTCAGCTCCATCATCTAAAATAAGATTGGAAGGATTACCATCTGGCCATTGGAAGATTGCATCTATATAAGTCCAATATTCTTCCAATGTTTCACCCTTAACGGCAAATACAGGAATGCCAGTTGCGGCGATAGCTGCTGCTGCATGGTCTTGCGTAGAAAAAATATTGCTAGAGCTCCACCGTATATCGGCGCCAATTGCTTTTAATGTTTCAATTAAAACAGCTGTTTGAATTGTCATATGCAATGAGCCAGAAATACGCGCTCCGCGCAAAGGTTGGCTGGAAGAAAACTCCTTACGACAAGCCATCAAACCAGGCATTTCAGTTTCAGCAATATCAAGTTCTTTACGACCATAAGCGGCAAGTGCAATATCTTTGACAACAAAATCTTGAGCTGCCATTCTTCATTCCTTTAAAATAATTTTTTCCAAGACGGTAGGAGAAATTAAAAAAAAATGCAAGACAAGAAGAGGACTTCTTTATGTGAAAAAGCTCTTTTAAAATCTCCATAAATTTGTGCAACAAATATGCATTTATGGATCTGAGTAGTGATGTTACTGACAGAGTAGGAGATCTTCATGATAAGTTTTATTATATAAACAAAATTCTATCCTTTTCACGTAACTTTAAAGCTTTTAAAAGTTTCCAGAGGGAATACCTTTTAAATAATAAAAATGGTGCATTGCTTTACAGTTTTTATATCGATTTTTATGGGATAATATCGAAAGTAGTATACTCGTATTCTACTCACTTATGCGGTTTTTGAAAAAGGAAGAATTACTTTAATCTCATTATTAAGCTTTTTGGCAAAATAATATAAATGCAAAGCTATAGATTATCATGTTTATGGATAGGCAGTTCAGGATCGGTTCTTTAGGATTCCAATGTTGCACCTGCTCTTGGATAAAGACAGTTTATAAGAAGTGCTTTTCTCCTGTTTCCAACAGTTTTTATCAAAATACTATAGATGTGCGAGGAAACATGTTTTGTGATACTAAATGGAGCATTAAAAATGCAAAAACATCACTCTATTGAACACTCTGATTTTAAAACCGCTAACAACGCGCTATGAATTATAAATCAAATAATTAACTCAGTTTTAGAAGAATTTATTCTAGACGAGTAGGTTTTGGGAAAATTGACCATGTGGACGAAATCGCCAGAGATAACTTGGCAAGAATGCAGTCATTGCTCTAGGAGTAATTCCTACTCCTTCTAGAGTATATCCATTCTCTATAGCTTCTTTAGAAACAATGTTATCCATTTGCAAAAAGCGTATTTGATTGGCTGTTACGAGTGTTGGTACAAAAGGCAATTTACCGATTGTTCCCAAAATTCCTCCAATCAATAGACCGACAGAAAGAGGCATAGATAGGATTGTTTTTTTACGACGAATGATTTTAAGTATATTTTCAAGAGCATTTTGGAGGGTGATAATCTGGGGACCACCAAGATCATAATTTTTTCCCCAAGCAACCTGTCCATCTAAAGCGCGCACGATAAACTCAGCAACGTCACCAACATACACGGGTTGCAATTTGCTTTGTCCACCTCCAAAAAGAGGCATAATTGGTAAAAAACGTGACAAATCTGCTAAGGTATTAAAGAAACAATCTTCTGGTCCAAAGATAATGGATGGACGTATAATAATTGCCTGAGGATTCTTGTTATGAATGATTTGTTCACCCATAAACTTAACACGTGCATAAAGACATGCAGTGTTTTCGCTAGCCACAAGAGTCGACATATAGATGAGAGGAATACCAGCTTCTACTGTTAATTCAGCAACATTGTAAGCACCATCAATTTGTGTGCTTTTAAAATTCGATTGATTTGCTTGTTTTAAGCTACCGGGTAAAAACACTGCTGCATCAGCTCCAAGCAATGCGCGTGCAACAGAGGCACGATGCTTGATATCTGTTTTAAGCATTTGGGTTTGTCCTACTTCTCCTATTTGTAGCATGTAATAAGCTTTTTGTGGACAACGAACAGCGATGCGAACGCGATATCCCCGCTTAGTCAAAGTTTCAACGACATGTCGTCCTACAAAACCGGATCCGCCAAAAACAGTAATGAGTTTAGGATGTTGATAAAGTGCACAATCAAGTTGCATGATTAAAAGGTCTATCTTTCAAAGCTTTAAAAATAGCTAATTATCTAGCACGGTGGTGTTTTATTGTCACGCAAAATATCACCCGCAAGATAAAGAGAACCACTAATAAGGACAATAGCCTCTTTATATTCCATTTTAATTTTATGCAAAGCATCTTGTAGATGTGCTTGTGGAGTAGCAAAGATTCCTGCTTTTTGGGCTGATTCAGCTAAGTTTATTGGAGAGAGACTGGCGTCATTGTTAATAAGCGGTATCGTATATACTTTATCGACAAGGTTTGCTAAAGGACGAAAATAACCGACAGCATCTTTGGTATTAAGCATGCCAGCAATCATAATAATGGGACGATCTGTTTTTTTTCTCCATTGTGTAAGTTCTGCCGCAATAACTTTTCCTGCAGCAGGATTGTGACCACCATCTAACCATAAATCAATATCAGGAGATAGTTGATCAACCAAAAGCCCTTGGGTAAGACGCTGCATTCGTGCGGGCCAATAAATATTCTTCAAAGCGTCATTTATGGTTTGTTCTGAAAGTTGAAAACCCGCTTGATAAACTGCTTCAAGAGATGCACCAGCATTAGCAATTTGGTGGTCTCCAATAAGGTTAGGAAGAGGAAGGTCCATGAGACCTTGATGGTTTTGAAAAACCATACGTCCATGTTCTTTATAGCTTTGATAATCTTGATCAAAGAGAGCATAAGATGCTTTATTTTTATCGGCAAGGGGTATTAAAGTAGCAAGAGTTTCTTCATAATTCTGCTTTCCGATGACCACTGGAACGTTTGGTTTTATAATCCCCCCTTTTTGAAAAGCGATTTGAGCAATTGTGTTTCCAAGAAAATTCTCATGATCATAATCAATGGGCATAATAAGCGATACAGCTGTTTTGTTAACGACATTGGTAGCATCAAAACGTCCTCCCAATCCAACTTCTAAAATAACAACATCAGCTGGATGTATACTAAACAGCATAAAGGCAGCGGCTGTAAAAATTTCAAAAATAGTAATCGGCTCTTGACGATTTACTTTTATAATTTCACGGATTGTCTCAGCCAATTGGTTTTCTGTAACAAGTTGACCACCTCCTTTTTGACCTAACCGGCAGCGTTCATTCCAGTTGACGAGATGAGGTGAGCTATAAACATGAACGCAGTATCCTTCACTTTCCAAAAGAGCACGACAAATTGCGGAGGCAGATCCTTTGCCATTTGTTCCAGCGATGTGAATAACAGGTGGAAGTTTTAAATGTGGATTACCAAGACGCTCTAAAAGGTGAACAATACGCTCTAAAGAAAGATCAAATTTTTTCGGATAATTTTTTAGTAAATCATCCACCACCCTTTGTATTTGACTTTGTTGCATAAACTTAAGCTGCTTTTGTCCTAGAAAGCGATGTTTGAGAGTCTGTTGGGGATGGATCATAAGGGTTAAAAACAGCAGGGCGTTTCATCATCAAGCGTAAAATACGCGCAATTGTTGTTTTCATTTCTAAACGCGATACAACCATATCAATCATACCATGTTCAAGCAGATATTCACTACTTTGAAAACCTTCTGGTAGGGTTTCGCGTATCGTTTGTTGAATCACACGCGGACCAGCAAAACCAATCATAGCGCCAGGCTCGGCAATGTGAATATCACCAAGCATGGCGTAAGAAGCAGTAACACCACCGGTGGTTGGATTAGTCAGCACAACAATATAGGGAAGCTTTGCTTCTTTCAACATTTCAATCGCTACAGTTGTACGGGGCATTTGCATCAACGAGAGTGTTCCTTCTTGCATTCGTGCACCACCAGAAGCAGCAAAAAGAACCAGCGGACGCCTTTCAGCAATGGCAGTATCAAAAGCTTTGATAATAGCTTCTCCTGAAGCCATACCAAGTGATCCACCCATAAAGGCGAAATCTTGAACAGTTGCAATAATTGGTAAGCCTTCAATCGTACCACGTGCACTTAAAATATTGTCATCAACCCCAAGTTTAGAACGATAATCTTTTAACCGGTCAATATAGCGTTTTTCGTCACGAAATTTTAAAGGATCTGTTACAACTTTTGGATTTTCAAGAGCTGTATAAACACCATCATCAAAAAAATGCATGAGACGATTTTTAGCACTGATACGCATATGATGACCAGAATTGGGAGCTACAAATTGATTAGCTTCCAGATCTTTATGGAAGACCATTTCACCACTGGTAGGATCTTTAATCCATAGATTTTCTGGAATTTCACGGCGCCCCAATATAGAGTTAATTTTAGGACGAACATAATTTGTAATCCAGTTCATCTTTATAACCTTCCTTTAAATATTGTGCATCTTTTGCATGATTTGAAAGAATATAGAACTTAAGCAGTCACATTTACTTTACCGGTTGAACAAAGGAGTCTATTTAATACTTTTATCAGCGTACGTATAGCTTGTTTTTTAATTTTTAATTTTTCCCATATCATAACAATCATATGCATCATGAAGAGTATTCCCTATAATAAATTTCTCATAAGTTCTAAGAACTTACATGTTTGTATTTTTTACTTTGGTGTTAAAATTTACTCCTTGCGATGGTTAACAAACGCCTTATTTTTAATAAAAAATGAATATCCAATTAATCATTCGTATCAACAGTTTTGAAGAAAAGAAACCTTATAGTATAAGGCGCTAACAAGGCTAAAATAATCCATTAAAGATAATGAATACAATAACGCTATATTAGCGAAACGCTAACATCAGAGCAAGATTTTTTTCAAAAGGTTTCTTTAAAGCGCACGCTTTTTACAATTAAAATAGAATACGCTCAAAATATCATTATATTACTCATTTACGTGCTTGTTTTACACAGATATCTTTCAATAATTTCCAAAACTCTCTTATGAAGAGTATACACTCTCCATGAATGGTATAAAAGACATTATGCTATCCGTTTTTACTGAAATAGAGGGTACAAAGCGGCACCATCATATTCTTTTTCAGTTTTCAATACGACGATAATGTTTGCATTAAGAGGATTCATATAAAGATATTTCACGCTTTTTTGAAAGTACTTTTATCCGCACACCACCTCCGTTTATGACATATTAACAAACGATTTCAATTGATCCAATATGAATAGGATTAAAATGAGAAACCCTCATAATATTTAGGTTTTTCACTCATGTTGTGAAACGATAAGTTATCATTATAAATCAATATATTGCTTTAATAAAAGATAAAGCATAAAATTTTATATTATGCTTTCTTTGGCTGGCAAGTTTTATTAACCTTAAAGTCAAGGAACACTATTTTTGTGTAATGCGTGCTATGGTCTTTTGGGAAAGCATTTTGTGTAAATGTGTCATAAAGGCGGCGGCAAAAAGCGGTGTTGCTAGATTAATAATAGGAATCGAAACAAAAATCGCTATCAATAATCCTGCGCCAAAAACTGTTGTGTAATGAGTATGTAAAAAAGCACGCGCATTTTGCTCTGTTCGAAAACGGTAAGCCGCAAACAAGAAATATTCATGACCGAGCAAATAACCATTAATAAGATAAAAAGCAATTAAATTAATACCTGGTATGAAGAATAAAATAAAAGCAATTCCATTACCAAGAAGGCTTAAAATAACAAATTTAAAGGAAATGATAAGAGAACGCTGAAACGGCAAGGCTTGTCCAATAGGCTCGTTTGGGTAATCCTCCTTTTCAATGATTTCAGCAGCAGAGTCAATGAAAAAACCACCAATCATAGCTGTGATGGGTGCAATCAAAAAAGCCAACAAAAGAGCCAACCCAAGATTAAAGATGATAAGCATGCTAAAACCAATCCATCCCGCCCAACTAGGGAGTCCAGGAAGAAATTGAGCAATCCAGGGCCAAAAGTAAGACACAAAAAGTTGGTGCACACATAACCATAAAATGGTGAGAATGAAAAAAGTAACCCCCAATGCTTTCAGTATCATAATACGATATTGCGAGGTCAGAAGACGTTGTAAAGCACGATAAGCAGCAGTAAAAATCATAGATTAATAAACTAAGGAAAGAAGCAAAAAAAACAAGAAATATATTTAAAGTATGTACAGTGTAATTTTTTCTTTCTTTGAATTACAAGATTTTTTTCAAGAACATTATAAAAAACGGTTAAGGTTTCTTTGTTAAAAATAAAGTTTGAATAAATAGAAATTTTGATTTTTAAAAACAAAGAAGAATTTAAAAAGTAGCTGTTGTAGAAGAAATTTTTAGTATTTTTGTACATAGTGTAGATTATTGCGTTTATATGATATATGTAAAAAATTAAGGAATAAGAACTATTTGGGAGAAAAGTTGTTTACTTCTATTTATTCAGTAGAGTTATCTAACTTCGTTTATCTAAGTGCTTAATTGTTTTGCACAATTCCTAAAATTCTGTACTTTTCTACTATTTGGCGGCATGCTTTTGCCTCTCGCTTTCAAAAAAATATTGAGTTCAATGGAATAGGGGTAACGTAGTAGCTCCGTAGATATTCTAATTTTGGGCAACAGAATGATTAATATGATAGAAGTGGAAAAAATAAGCTTAGGCGATTGACTGTCAGATCCCATAGAAGAGCAGTTTTTTGAGAAGAAGCAAAGAAAGGGAGAAACCACGGATGCTTAAAAATGATGAGATTTTGAATTTTAAAAGCCATAAGTGCAATGAAGTAAGCATTCATTGAAGCACTTTTCATACAAGTGGTGCACTGTATCAAATAATTTTTAGATAATAACACCACTAATTTATCGAAGAGAATTGATCATTTTCAACTTGAATAAAATCCCAAATATAGAAATATTCTTTAATTTCAAAGACTCTATTCAACATCAAAAAATTATTTACGTACACATTATAGGCGAGACCAATGTATGGATACAAAGCTTTCGATAAAGGAATAAAAATGCTTCTCATGAAACATCACAATGTGAAGATATCATGGATAAAATTCTAGTCTTTGTGGTCTTGGTATTCTGGAGAGAGGACACAGACATTTAATCTTAAAGACCGATCACTGAGGAAAATAATAAAGGCTTCAGTTTCATAAACTTATAGACAGTGGTACAATGAATTTTGTCTACATTCTTTATGAGCGTCAGCATGAAGTATGCTTAAAATTGCATTGAGATGTTATAATATCATTGATTTATACATTATTTTTCATAGCGAATAAGAGCTCAAAATAAAGTTGTCATATTTTCTCATTAGCTGCTCTCATCATGAAACAATCAAAATCATTTATTTGCATATCATAAATATGACCAATATGTGGATAAAAACATTGAAGAAAGAAAATGCTTTTTATAAATTTTATCCATTACAAGAGCTTTGTCAAAATTGATGGTAGCCAAAGTGAATGATAGCTTGTTTTTTTATAAGCTGGCGAGACAGTGGTGCAATAGATCCTGCTTTTATGAAGGCTAGGGTGAGATAGGATTTTTTAAAAAAACATTTCCCAACGGCTCATCACACCCATTTCGCAACAGCGTTTGTGAATGGTATATGGGTAAAGCTCTCGTGAATAATATAAAACTTATAGGGCATCACTAACTTTACGCTTAATAAAAAGAGCACGTTGGCACCATCATCCTCAGTGTTGTCCGAGACAAGCCCTTGGTTCTTGAGACGGTCCATTATAAGCGCTTTTAGTTCTTTCTGAAACGTTTTGTATTCATACAGTTATCCTTGTTTACAACGTGCAAGAAAATGATTTTTATTGATTCAACATGAGAGAGATTAGGAATGAGAGAATCTTATGATATCTGGGATTCTAATTTAATATGAACAATGCGATATTATCATTATAAACCAGAAATATTATATACTAATTGAGATGGATAGACACATATTGTCAGTTCTATTTTATAAGGTGTTTTAATATCAACGCGTTTGAAGAGTTCTTATTTGCAAAGGGGTATATTTTCCTCATGAGGAGTAGGTGTTTTGGGGGCAAAAAATGATACAATCACGTTTGCTAATTTTTGCGCTACGTGTTGTTTACTCATATGGGGCCATTGTTCAACTTTTTTTCTACTTACGAGATAAACTTGATTTGTATCAGCACCCATGACACTTGTACCATCTAGTTGAAGAGAAATATCATTAGCAAGAATGAAATCAGCTCCTTTTTCAACACATTTTTTTTGCGCATTGGCAATGATATCACATGTTTCAGCAGCAAAACCAATGACCAATGAGGGGCGGTTTGGAGCGTGTCCAATCGTTGCTAAAATGTCAGGATTTTCAACCATATGAAGGGATGGTGGTATTTTATGAGCATTCTTTTTAATTTTGTGTAAAGACTGCGTTTGACTGCGCCAGTCACAAACAGCGGCAACAAAGATAGCACCATCAGCAGGCAATGCGGTTTGAACGGCTTGTAACATCTGTTGTGCTGTTTCAACATGAATGGTTTTTACTTCTTGTGGGTCTGCAAGATTAACAGGTCCACAAATAAGTGTTACTTTTGCACCCAAATGCGCAAGAGCGGTTGCGATGGCATGGCCTTGTTTACCTGAAGACCGATTAGCAATATAACGCACTGGATCAATTGGTTCATGGGTAGGGCCAGAGGTAACGATGAAATGGCGGTCAGAGAGAGGTTTTTCATGCACATTCAAAATAGTCTCTATGGTAGCGACAATAGTTAAAGGTTCGCTCATGCGTCCATATCCTATCTCGTCACGTTCAGCCATATTTCCGATTTCTGGTCCGATGATATGAACGCCATCTGCGCGCAGTTGTGCAACATTGCGAATAGTGGCAGGATGCGCCCACATGGACGGATTCATGGCGGGTGCAATTAAGAGTGGACAGCGTGCCGCTAAAAGAATGCAATCAGTCAGATCATCTCCTATGCCATTGGCTATTTTTGCAATGCGATTGGCTGTAGCAGGGGCTAAAATAATAAGGTCAGCATTACGTGCTAAACGGATATGTCCGATATCGTGTTCTTCTTCGCGTGAAAATAAATCAGTATATACAGTACCACCGCTTAAAGCTTCAGCGGCTAAAGGCGTAATAAACTTTTGCGCTGCTTTTGTCATTACAACTTTTAAATGTGCTCCACGTTCTTGTAAACGGCGAATCAAATCAAGTGCTTTATAGGATGCAATACTTCCACCAATAATAAGAAGGAGAGATTTTGATTTCAATGATTGCATTTCAACAGCGCTAGTATGAAGGGGTTGTGTGGTGAGAGGAGTGGGATTGCTTAAAAGGCGTCGGACTTCTTCTTCCATAGAAATACCATTTTGCGCGGCGCGTATGCGTAAAGCTTCTTTGGTTTCAGGAGACAGGTTACGAATGGTAATACTGGCCATAAAATACCTCCAAGAAATAAAAAGATTGCAATGATTTCATTGTTGATATTTTTAGCATATTAAGGAGATTAGAAAAGATGAAAAAAGTAAAAAGTAAGACAAGCGCAACAAAGTGCAATGATGAAAAGACTATAACGACCATAACGGTTTCTGTGACTTTGTTCTACAGCAAGTTGTTTGAGGGTAGCAGGAGAAAGATTAAAACCTGTTTTTCTCATTTGATTGAAATCTTCTTCTATTTGTTGGAAATTTTGAACCAATTGTGGTGTTTTGCGTGCCAGCGAAAGGAGAGCTTGTGCTCCTTCACTAAAGTCTTTTACAACGCCTACGGGTCCTAAATTTTTACTAATCCATTCTTTGACAATGGGTTCAGAAGCTTTCCACATATTAAAAGTGGGGTCTAATGTGCGGGCAACACCTTCCACGACAACCATCGTTTTTTGCAGCAATAAAAGTTCAGGTCGCGTTTGCATGTCAAATAATTCAGTGACTTCAAACAATAAAGTGAGCAATTTAGCCATGGAAATGCTTTGTGCTGATTGTCCGTGAATTGGTTCGCCAATAGCGCGGTTGGCTTGCGCAAAGCTTTCGATATTATGGTGTGAAGGAACATAGCCGGCCTCAAAATGGGCACGTGCAACTCGATGGTAATCGCGGGTAATAAAGCCGTAAAGAATTTCAGCAAGGAAATGCTTTTCTTTTTTGCCAAGCCTTCCTGTAATGCCTAGATCAACAGCAACAATACATCCTTTTTCATCTACAAATAAATTACCAGGATGCATATCGGCGTGAAAAAAACCATCACGCAGTGTATGACGAAGAAAAGATTGAATAAGCGTAATAGCAAGCGCCTTCAAATCAAATCCTGCTTCTTTGAGTTTGGAAGTTTCGGATATTCTTATACCATCAATCCATTCCATTGTAAGAACATTACGTCCTGTCCGTTCCCAGTCAATACGTGGAACCCGAAAGCCTGTATCATGTTGAATATTTTCAGCCATTTCAGATATAGCTGCTGCTTCTAAGCGTAAATCCATTTCAAGTCGTGTTGTTTGTGCTAAAGTATCCACCACACAAACAGGACGAAGCCTTCGAGAGGCAGGGATATAGCGCTCTTGTAAATGAGCAATGAGATAGAATCCTCTAAGATCTTTAGAAAAACGTGCTCTGATATTGGGACGAATAACTTTTACAGCACATTTTTTCTTATGGCCAGTTTCATCACTGTATTCAGCTGGATGAACTTGAGCAATAGAAGCGGCGGCAATGGGGGGATAAAAATTTACGAATAAATCATCAATAGAGCGACCAAGAGAACTTTCAATTTGAGCAATAGCGGCAGTGCAAGAAAATGTTTGGACACGATCTTGTAGCTGTGACAAATCTTCCGCAATATCACGCCCAACAATATCAGGTCTTGTGGCAAGAAATTGACCAAGTTTTATGTAAGAGGGTCCAAGCTTATTAATGGCATATGAAATATTTTCAGATCGCTGTTTCTTTTTTGTTTTGCGTCGTGCTAATGCACTCGCTATACGATGACATAGCGCTGGAAATCCTTGAAGATCATCATGAGGAAGAGCACTTAAAACACCTTCACGTGTTAAAACCCATCCTGCACGCATCAATTGAAAGTAAGGGGAAATTTGCACCATTTTTAAATTTTCCAACCTGAATGCAGCGCTGCAATCGCACCGGTGAGATTGCGGTACGATACCCGCGAAAACCCCGCATGCTTGATCATATGGGAAAAATCATCTTGCTTAGGAAATTTGCGGATAGATTCAACCAAATAACGATAAGCATCGCCATCATTTGCGATAAATTGACCCAGCTTAGGGATAGCATGGAAAGACCAAAGATCATAAATTTTATCGAGCCAAGGCATCTCGACATTTGAAAATTCTAAACATAAGAAACGTCCACCGAGCTTTAAAACACGAAAAGCTTCTCTAAGAGCTTGATCAATATGAGGAACATTGCGAATTCCAAAAGCAATCGTGTAAGCGTCAAAGCTTTGATCTTCAAAAGGTAGATTTTCTGCATTGGCTTCAACAAAATCAATCAGAGGGGCAAGACCATTTTTTTGTGCGCGTTTTTTGCCAACGCTGAGCATTGAGCCATTAATATCAAGCACTGTAGCATGGGCTTTTTGGCGTGAAGCATTAAGAATACGAAAAGCAATATCACCTGTACCGCCAGCGACATCAAGAACTTTCCAATGAGAAAGTGCTGGTGGGGAAAGCCAAGCAATCATGGAATTTTTCCACACACGGTGTAGCCCTAAGGATAAGATATCATTCATCTTGTCATAATTTTCAGCAACAGAATGAAACACACCATCCACCATGGATTGTTTTTGTGTTTCATCTACTATTGTAAAACCAAAAGAGTGCTCCATGCCACCCTTGGTTCCTACACGTTCTGTTTCAATTGCCATGTATATGATCTTCCTTATTTTTCTTTTATCGTAAATGAAATAGAGAGGGAATGTTCAACTACGAAAAAACAACGTATAAAACTACGATATTTACACAGCCAAAAACAGAAGAGTACCTTTAGATATCAAGATTGGCAACGCTTAAGGCATTGTCTTGAATAAAAATACGCCTAGGTTCAACTTCATCACCCATGAGACGAGAAAAAAGTGAATCTGCATCGGTTGCATCATTAATTTTTACTTGTAAAAGAGAACGTGCATTGGGATCAAGCGTTGTTTCCCAAAGTTGTTCAGCATTCATTTCCCCAAGACCTTTATAACGTTGAAGAGTAACACCTTTTTTACCGTTTGTAAAAATGCTCTCTAAAAGGCTCATAGGACCAAAAATACGCTCTGTTTTATCTTTGCGACGTAAAAGAACAGGAGGATGATATATGTCGATAAAATTTTGGGAAATGCGATCAATTTGGCGTGCGTCAGTTGAATTTATAAGTCCCACATCAAGCGTAACAACATCTTTAACACCACGCAAAATACGCTCAAAACATAAACTTCCATCTGCTGTATATTGTCCACTCCAACCTTGTTCCATATCATCAGCAATCAGATTAAGGCGGTGTGCTGTAGTATCTGCTATTTTTTGCGCTTTTTCTTGTGTTGCAAAGACTTCAAGATTAAAAGCGCCAGCAATTGCTGCTTGTTCAACAATATTACGGTCATAACGGGTATGAAGACCATTTAAAAGTTGACGTAATATACGAGCATCTTTAGCGAGTTGATACAAATCAGCCCCTGCACGAACTTCTCCCGTTGAAAGCTCAAGCGTTGTTTCTTCTAATCCAGTATCGATCAAGAATTCTTCAAACGCTGCTTCATTTTTAATATATTGGGAAGATTTTCCACGCGATACTTTATAAAGAGGAGGCTGAGCAATATAAAGATGTCCACGTTCAATCAACTCGGGCATTTGTCTAAAAAAGAAAGTGAGCAGCAGAGTACGAATATGGGCTCCATCAACGTCCGCATCCGTCATGATAATAATCTTATGATAACGTAATTTATCTGGTGAAAATTCATCCTTACCGATAGACGTTCCAAGAGCTGTAATAAGTGTTCCAATCATATCAGATGAGAGCATGCGGTCGAAACGTGCTCGTTCAACATTGAGGATTTTACCACGAAGGGGTAAAATTGCTTGATTTTGACGTGAGCGCCCACTTTTTGCTGAACCGCCAGCCGAATCCCCCTCGACAATAAAGATTTCTGATTTTGCGGGATCTCGTTCTTGGCAATCGGCAAGCTTTCCTGGTAGAGAAGTGATATCAAGCGCCCCTTTTCGTCTTGTGAGTTCACGTGCTTTGCGTGCTGCTTCACGTGCTGTTGCAGCTTCTACCACTTTACTAATGAGAAGTTTTGCTTCATGAGGATGTTCTTCCAGCCATATTGAAAGACCTTCATTGACCAAACTTTCAACAATAGGGCGCACTTCAGAAGAGACTAACTTATCCTTTGTTTGTGAAGAAAATTTTGGATCAGGAACTTTGACAGAAAGAATAGCTGTTAATCCTTCACGGCAGTCATCACCGGTTAAGTTCACTTTTTCTTTTTTAGCAATACCTGAAGATTCAGCATAGCCATTAATTTGGCGTGTAAGGGCACTTCTGAAACCTATCAAATGCGTTCCACCGTCACGCTGAGGGATATTATTGGTAAAACACAAGACCTTCTCATGATAGGAATCATTCCACCACAGGGCAACATCAACGCTCATACCATCCTTTTCACTTGCAATATAAATAGGAGTATCAAGCAGAGCTTTTTTTGATTGATCAATATATTTCACAAACTCTATTAATCCACCTTCATAATGCAATTCAACGGATTTAATATCAGCATGACGCTCGTCAACAAGAAGAATATAAACCCCAGAATTTAGAAAAGCTAATTCCCGTAAACGACGCTCTAAAGTTTCAAAATCAAACTCAACCATAGTAAAGGTTTCAGAGCTTGGTAAAAATCTAATTTCTGTTCCACTTTCTTGATCGCAATCGCCAACAACTTTTAATGGAGCATCAGCTACCCCGTGGGTAAATGATATTTCATGAATTTTACCATTGCGTTTGATTTGCAATTTAAGCCAAACGGATAATGCATTCACAACAGAGACGCCAACACCGTGTAATCCGCCTGAAACTTTATAAGAGTTTTGATCAAACTTTCCACCGGCATGAAGCTGTGTCATAATAACTTCAGCGGCAGAAATACCTTCTGTTGGATGGATATCTGTCGGAATTCCACGTCCATTATCACGAACAGAACAAGAACCATCAGCATGGAGTGTGACGTTTACAAGAGTTGCATGACCGGCTAAAGCTTCATCGATAGCATTGTCTACAACTTCATAGACCATATGGTGTAACCCCGATCCATCATCAGTGTCACCGATATACATACCAGGACGTTTGCGTACAGCATCAAGACCTTTGAGAACTTTGATAGAAGCGGCATCATAGTTATTGCTTTGTGCTGGTGAGGTTATTTCATCACTCATAAGTTAGTCCATTCCTGTGTTCAATTTACAATATTTTATCCGCTTTCTTTAAAGCTCAATGTTCTGATCAGTTATTTATGGAATAACCACATTAAATATTTACCGTATATCAGATCTAGATTCAATATCTGTCGATATATAATGGAGAGAATGATAAAATGATAGTGTACTGTTATGCTGTAAAACACTAGGGCGGTGATATAAGGCGAATAAACACTTATGACTTATACAAAAAGCTGTTTCATAAACGATGCTATTTACTTTGTTTATTTTTGCATATGCGTAATGTTTCAGAATTAGTTATGCATTTTTGTGTTACACTAATAAAGGTCTCACTTGTTTTATCCATAAATCAATTTTTCAATCCTAATTCTACCATATATTTAAAACAAAGGTTGCGAGCTCTCTAAGCAGTTCAAACTTTTGTATGTTAGATTGAGGCGAAAATATTGTGTATATTGGTTTGTGTCATCTTTAAAATGTGAAAAAAGCTTCATTTGAGGAAAATATAAATGCGTAAATGTAAAAACACGTTTCCACGATCATCTTTTATATTCAACTTTACAATTTAAAAAAACGTCTACGGTGATGTTTTTGAATAATGAGGGTAATGACGAATTATCTTACGCTTTTGTTTCTTGCATTCTCGTGAGGTTGCATCGCTCATTCAAAACAAAACGCCATTGTACTGTTTATTCACGCGCTTTTTTAAGGAGCATCTCTCAATGTTCCCAAACTCATTTTACAACGATGTTTGAATAGTATAACGCAAAATACCCTGTGAATACTACAAGATTTATGTCCCCCATCTTTCCCATCGTGACAATAAAGTGCAAATCAGAATCATCATTTTATTTTTCAGCTCTTAAATGTTGATGCAACCTTAATGTTGAGAAAACCCTCGGCATTTGAGGGGTATTTTTACTCTTTTCTTCAATATATCTATATACTTCCCAGGTTGTGATACGCAAGGAAATGGTCTTAATATTTTAAGATACGCAATAAAGTATATACAGCTTATTTCTTATATTAAAAAATTAAATCGCTTTTCTCTAAAATTACTTTTTATATATTCATTTTGGAAAATTAACATCAGAAATCTAAGCATTTTCAATGGTTTCAAAAATAGCAAGAATTTTATTTATTAAACGCCAGATATTTTGGTGAAGTGCGTTAGATAATAGTTAAGAAGTGTTGCATCTTAGTTTTGAAAAATGGGGGAGAGATTTTGAAAATAAAAAAATCTATATATGTGAAACATCTTCAATTGCGTTTACAGTACTTTTTATTCAATAATCCATACAATATTTTTATTCGTATTTTATTTGTAGCGGGGGGGGTTCTATTTTCCTCTTACGCAGAAGCTGAAAGGTTGCCTTCTTTTTTTGATTCGCATGAACATTTGGTACAACCTGATACAACGGATATCTTTCGTTTGCGTTTTGTAACAACTTTTGATTTTCCTCCTTTTAATTTTATTGATCAATCGGGGTATCTTGCAGGTTATAATATCGATTTATTGCGTGCTATTTGCTCAAAATTAAAATTAGAGAAGCTTTGTGAAATAGAAGTGATTCCTTGGAAAGAGCTTGTAGAACATGTTAAAAATGGTGGTGCAGAAGTCATTATTGCGGGTTTAAAAGAAACAAGTAAAACCCAGCAAGATCTTGTTTTTACAAAGTCATATTTGCGCTTTCCAGCGCGATTTGTTGCTTCTCGACGTTTAAATCTCGATGAGCCAATAAGCGATCAATTGATACATTTAACCAGTGGTGTTTTGTCTAAAAGTGTTCACGAAAAACTCTTTCAATATTATTTTCCTAAAGCCAAATGGCAAGGGTTTAAAAAGAGAGAAGAGCTCTATAAAGCATTACAAGAGCGTAAAATTGACCTTATTTTTGATGATGGATTTGCTTTATCATTATGGTTCAAAAAACAAAAATCTGTTGATTGCTGCCATTTTGTTGGGGGGGCATATATGGCGCCACAGTTATTGGGGCAAGGAATGCAGCTTGCTGTTGCAAAAAAGAATGAAAAATTGGTTGATATACTCAATTATGCGCTGAAATCTCTAGAAGAGGATGGTAAACTTACAGAACTTTATTTGCGTTATTTTCCAATAAGTTTTTTTTGATGAGTAGTTTTTTAATTAAGGGCTGTTAATCTTTCTGCGCCTAGTCGATAGGAAATAGCTTCTGCGAGATGATAGCGTGAAAGAGTATCTGATCCGTCAAGATCAGCAATTGTGCGTGCAACTTTGAGAATGCGATGATAAGCGCGTGCGGAGAGGTGCATTTTTTCACTCACATCTCGTAAGAGTATGGTCGCACTTTTATCAGGAATGGCAATCTGTTCTATAATTTTGGCAGGGCAATCGCCATTGGTACGAATATGATCAAACCCCATTGTTGAAAAACGTTTAGCTTGAATGGTACGGCACCGTGCGACGCGTTTGGCAACGTCGCAGCTTTTTTCTGATTGTTCTGGTTGCATAAGGTCCATAGCCGTCAAAGCAGGGACATCAATCCGTAAATCAATTCGGTCAAGCAGAGGACCAGAAATACGGGACTGATAATCGATTTGACAGCGTATCCCTTTAGGGCAAACATGGTCTTTTTCGCCTGCCATACCACAACGGCAAGGATTCATTGCGGCAATAAGTTGGAAGCGAGCAGGATAGCTAATATGGTGATTAGCACGGGCGATAACTGACTCCCCACTTTCTAAAGGTTGACGAAGAGAATCAAGAACCCGTGGAGAAAATTCAGGCAATTCATCAAGGAATAACACACCATTATGAGCAAGGGAGACCTCTCCCGGTCGTCCTTTAAGCCCTCCACCAATCATTGCGGCCATGGAAGCAGAATGATGTGGGGAACGAAAGGGGCAATGAAGTGAAATGGTATTATGAACCGTTTCTCCTGTAATAGAAGCAATCAGAGAGACATCTAAAAGCTCACGGCTATCAAGAGGTGGCAAAATGGAAGGTAAGCGTTGCGCTAGCATAGATTTTCCAGCACCAGGGGGACCTACAAACAAAAGGTTATGGCGTCCAGCAGCACAAACTTCTAAGGCACGTTTGGCTGTTTTTTGTCCTTTGATTTCGCAAAGATCTGGAAGTTCAGTTTCGATAGTATATTGGCGCGGTTGTGGACGTTTTTGAATTTGGGTTCCTTTGAAATGGTTGACTATAGTGAGCAGAGTCTCTGGGGCAAGAATATTTATTTCTGCATTTGCCCATGCTGCTTCAGGTCCACATTGGAAGGGACAAATCAGTCCTTTATCGAGTGATAAAGCTGTCATGGCAGCTGGTAAAACACCATTAACGGCGGTAAGTGAACCATCCAGTGATAATTCTCCTAAAATGACATAGTCTTGAGCTACTTCGGGAGGGAGGATTCCCATAGCAAGCATTAAGCCTACGGCGATTGGCAAATCATAATGCGATCCCTCTTTAGGCAAATCAGCTGGTGCAAGATTAATCGTAATTCGTTTAGTAGGCATAGAAAGTCCACAAGCGTGGAGGGCTGCTTGTACACGTTCACGGCTTTCTGCAACTGCTTTATCAGCTAATCCAACAATAGCCATTCCTATTTTACCAGACGAAATCATAACCTGTACATCGACAGGGACTGCTTCTAGACCGCGAAAAGCAACAGTTGTAATACGTGCGATCATTTATTTATTTTCCCCCTTTAGACTTGGTAGAGACAATCATATCTATTTATAAAAATCAAGAAGCATCTCTATAGCTTTTTTTATAGAGAGAACTATATACGTGGGCAGTTTTTTAGCATTCCCATGGAAAGTCATTTGTACAAATTTAACCATGATGATATGGGACGCAATAAAACATTTATAATAAGCTAAATAAATATGTTAAGAAAAAAAGAATGAGGCTGTTCGTGTTATACAACAGTGCAAAATTTTATGAAAATATAAGGGGAGGATAACGTTATGTATCGCAGAGTGTTATTTGATGTGATAAAACGTGTAAAATGTGCAAAGTAATTATATTTACCTTTCTTATTTTTATATTATTTAAAGCGTAGTAGATGCAAAGTGTATTATAAGGTATCTGATTTTATGGTATACCAGACAAGAATTTTGTTAAAATCAGGGACTGTGCGCTGTGTATTTATAGGCTTGTGTTTTACTTTTTCTTTTCCACAGCCACTTGCTGCATTTGATTTTTTCGGCATCCCTTTTTTTGGTCAAAAGAAAACAAATTCTTCTTCACATTATACCAAAAGTACAGAGAAATTTTATAAAGTTGATGTTGTTGCACCGCCAGGTGCACCATTAGAAGGTATAAAAATAGTTAAATCTGTTTCTTCTCTTGTTGCTGATAAAGAGAAAGCATCCGCCAGTTCTTCTGGTTTGCTCGCCAAGGCGCGTTCAGATTATCGAGCAATTCTTTCTGCTCTTTATGCTGATGGACGCTATGGTGGTGTTATTAGTATTAAAATTAATGGCTTAGAAGTCGCTGATTTAAGTCCGGTAACTCAACTTCCAGCACAATCGAATATCGTTATTACAATTAATGCTGGTCCACAATATGTTTTTAGTATTGCCAATATTGATAAAGTAGCTCCGTTTGAAAAACGTAAAGCGCATAAAATGCCCACAATTGAAGAATTGGGCTATAAATTTGGGGCTATTGCTAAATCTGAAACCATTTTGAAAGCAGAAAAATGGGCGATAGAAGGATGGCGGCAACAAGGTTATGCTAAAGCTAAAATTATGAAGAGTGAAGTCGTGGCTGATCATGCTACATTGCGTGTTGAAGGACGGATTGTTGTTGGTCCTGGACAAAAGGCTTATTATGGTCCTTTAAGTGTGCGTAATATAAGTAAGAAACCACGTGTAGATTCAGCTTATATCGCGTGGATGACCGGATTGAAACCAGGGCAGATATACGATTCTGATGCGTTAGCTAAGGCAAATGAACGTCTTGCGCGCCTTGGTGTTTTTCGTGCTATCAATATACGTGAGGCTGATACTATTAATCTAGATGGTAGTTTACCGCTTGCACTTGTTGTACAAGAACGTAAACCGCGTCGTTTTGGTGTAGGCGGTAGCTATTCAACTTTAGACGGTGCTGGTTTTGAGACTTATTGGATGCATAATAATCTTTTGGGTCATGCAGAGACTCTTAAAATTGAAACAAAAATAAGTGGTGTTGGTAGCAATAAAAAGCAATCATATAATTTTAAAAATTTTGATTATCTTTTCGGTGGTACATTTGTAAAGCCCGGTGTACTCACGCCAGATACAGATTTCAGATCAGAATTAAAAATACAACAAGATGTTTTAGAAAATTATACGACAAAAGCCATCAAAGGAAAATTAGGTATTACGCATATTTTTAATGGTAATCTATCGGGACAGGCTGCTGTAGAAGTTTCAAATGGTTATTCACGTGATATCTATTTTGGGAGCCGTAATTTTACAACAATCGGTTTCCCTAGCGGCTTGATTTACGATAGTCGTAATAATAAGTTTAATGCAACAAAAGGTTTATATGGTGAAGTTTTCATTGAGCCTTTTTATGAGATGCGTTTTAGCAACTTTGTTGCAAAAGTAACAGCAGAAGGTCGTTCTTATTGGGCGTTGGATGAAGGGGATCGTTTTGTTGTTGCTGCGCGGGCAAAGCTTGGTACAATTCTTGGGAATGATACAGCACAAGTACCCGCAAATACGCTTTTTTTTGCTGGTGGTGGGGGCTCTGTTCGTGGTTATGCTTACCGTAATATTGGTATCAAAACAGAAAATGATGGGGTTGTTGGTGGACGGGCGCTTATTGAGGGGTCAGCAGAATTGCGTGTTTCTTTAAATGATAAAATAGGGTTTGTCAGTTTTCTTGATGGAGGTTTAGTAGGGAAAAAGGCGAATTTTGATTTTTCTCAAAAAATTAAATGGGGAGCCGGTATAGGAGGTCGTTATATGACGGGTCTTGGTCCTTTACGCGTTGATTTAGCCTTTCCTTTAAAGAGAGAGAAGGGTGACCCTCGCATTGGTTTTTATGTGGGTATAGGGCAAGCATTTTAATGAAAAAAGGTGTACGTTTATCAGCTTTCTTCTTTGTATTTTTGTTTTTTGGGGTGGGTAGTTTTGTTTTTGCGCAAAGAGGAGACATTCTTCCCTCTAGCGAAATGAAAACAGATGATCGCTCATGGTTTGTTTCTTTAATTGAACGAAAGCTTTCAGCGCCTAATCGTCAAGTTCGTTTACACAATATGCAAGGGACACTGTCTTCTCAAACATCAATTGATACTATTACTGTCAGTGATAAAAAAGGGGTTTGGCTTAAAATTACCAATGCTAAAATGGATTGGAATCGTCTAGCGTTGCTGAGAGGGCGGATGGATATTAACCAGCTTTCGGCAGAACAGGTTACATTTTTACGCAAACCGCAAGGCAATTCTTCTTTTGTTTCTTCCCTTGAGACTGGTAAATTCTCTTTACCAAAATTACCGCTTGCTCTTTCTATCAATACGCTTACAGCTCAACATGTGACATTTGAACAGAATCTTTTTGGTTTTTCTGCTGATATGTCCTTAAAAGGCAATTTCACCTTGGCTGGTGGTAATTTTGATGTCGATATAGCGGCGCATCGTTTAGATGCACCGGGTTCTTTTTCTGTTCTCACCAAGATATCTGATAGTAATCGTACAGCTCAAATTGATATTTCTGCTAACGAACCACAAAATGGTATTTTGGCGAATATTTTTAACATTGAACAACGTCCAGCATTAAGTCTCGTCGTGAAAGGTGATGGTACTTTTGATGATTTGGTTATCAAACTTTCTTTAGAGTCCGATCATCATTCTATTTTAGATGGTAATGTTATTCTTGCAAGTGTTCCAGAAGGACAGAGTTTTTCTACGAAATTAGAGGGAACACTGAGCCCTTTAATACCTGTTCAATATCGTAGTCTCTTCGAATCTGATATAACATTAAAAGCAAAGGCAAGAAGAACAAAAGAAGGTGTGACACACCTTGATCAGATGGTTATTCAGAACAAAGCAATGAATGTTATAGCCAATGCTGAAATAACCGCTGATGGATTCTTGCGACGGCTTTTTGTTGATGGCAAAATGGCTCTTGATAACGAAAAGGAGTCTATTCATTTACCTATATCAGAAGTGCCAAAACCTGCGAATACTCTTGCTTTGAACATTGACTATGGTCGCGAAGGTCAACAATCTTGGAATGGGCGGTTGGTTGTAAATCATTTAAGCAATAAAAATATTTATATTCGCGATGCAATTTTTGATATGGGAGGAGTAAGCGAAAATCTTGATAATGCAGCTTCTCGTCATGTTGGTGTTCAGGTTAAAGGGACGCTTCAAGGGGTTAAAAAGATTAAGGGAGCGTTAGTAGAAAATTTAAGCCAAGCGGTTCATGTGCATTTAGATACGGATATTGTTTCGAACAAACCAATTTTGATTCATGATCTGAGTGTTACGGCTCAGGGTTTTTCTTCTTGGTTAAAAGGGACAATGGAGAATTTTGTTTTTAAAGGCGATCTCGGTTTAAAAGCTCAAACATTAACTCCTTTGGAAGTGTTCAGTAAACAATCACTTTCTGGTAATGCAGATATTAAAGCCAAAGGAACGATCAGTTTATTGAGTGGCATTTTTGATCTCCAATTATCAGGAATGGCTGACGATATGAAAATAGGCGTGCAGTCTTTTGATCGTTTATTCAAAGGAAATACTACTCTTTCAGGTGGCACTGCTCGAAATACAAAGGGCTTCACTTTACGTCATTTTAATTTGAAAAATCAATATACAAATATAGAGGCTAATGGTTATTTTTCAGATGAAAGCGCTAAAATGGATCTATCTGCTCAAATATCTGATTTGTCCAAATTAGACTCAAAGATAAGCGGTGCACTTACAATTCAAAGTACGGCGAGAGGGCGCAATAGCCATATAAAACTAAATACGCGTGCCCATATTTCTGAAGCATTAATTGTAGGGAAGAAACTTCAAAACACAACATTTAACATAGATGCATTTGTAGATAATACAGCACCAGTTACTTCTTTAACAGGGGTGGTAAAGGGTGAAGGAATTTTTGCTAAGAAACCTTTGCATTTATCGGCCTCTTTTGAAGATTCTCATAAAATTCGAAAACTTGAAAATATCGATATTAGAGGGGGAAGTGCAAAAATAACGGGTGATCTTTCTCAACAACTTGGCGGTTTTTTGAAAGGAGCGCTGCATATTGATGCCGATGATATTTCCGTACTTTCAGCGTTATTTTTGCAGGATGGTAGTGGAAAAGTAAAAGGAGATTTTATTTTTGATGAACAAAATGGCAGACAAAAAACCAATGTGAAGGCGCATGTTAACCATTTGAATTTTTCCAAGAATAAAATAAAAAAATTGGCAATAGATGCTGACATATTCGATCCTTTTGGCATGACTCAGTTTGAAGGAGTTATCAATGCAGAACATATTCAAACACCTTTGGTAATGGTCAATCGTTTAAATGCTCACGCTGATAGGAATAATGGACAAACGGTTTTTACTGTCCAGGCGATGTTGCATGATACTCTCAATGCAAGGCTTTCTGGTCGTTTAATGGTTGAGGAACTTCCAGAAAGTATAAAACGAGAAGTGCAAATTGAAGCTGTGGACTTAAAACAACATACTTTTCATGCAACATTGCCGAAGCCATCTATAATTTCTTTTGATAAAGATGGAATGACAATCAATGAATTAGGAATTGCAATAAATGGAGGCAACATCATTTTAGCAGGAAATATTCAAGATACCCTGAATTTACAACTTACAATGAATGCGCTTCCTGCTGCTTTAGTCAATCTGTGGAAATCCGATCTTGGAGCAGCAGGGAGTGTAACAGGGCAGGTTATGATTCGTGGTCATTTAAAAAAACCTGATATAACTTACGATATAAAAGGTGAGGGACTGACAACCGTTGCTTTTCAAGATAAAAAAATTATGCCTTTTTCTCTTTCTGCTACGGGAAATACTGTAGATCAAAATCTTACTTTGAATGCAAATTTAACAGGAGAAGGAGTACAAGCACAAGCTCAGGGGCGTGTATCTCTAGAGAAAAATGCGCTTGATCTTCATATTAATTTGCAAAATTTATCTGCACGTTTGGCGAATGGTTTTATTGCAGGACAAGCGCTTGATGGGACAGTGATAGGTAAAGTTGATATTGGTGGAACAATGAAGGATCCATCTGCTCATTTTGAGCTTTCTAGTCAAAATTTAACCGCTATGACGCATAAAGGACCGATGTCAATCAATATAAATGCTCGTGGTTCTTATAAAAAATCGACATTTCATATTGAAAATATGATAGCTACTGGAGATAAAGGATTAGATCTTTCCATCCATGGGCCTGTATCTCTTAATGGTTCAGAGGCAAAATTAAACGTTAAAGGGATAATGCCTCTTGATTTTGTTAATCTCTTATTAGCTAAGCGTGGTGCACATATAACGGGTACAGCAAGAATTGATACAGCTCTTAATGGGTCATTATCAAAGCCACAATTGATAGGAAATATTTCTATAGGCGACGGTAGCTTTTTTGATTCACAAACAAATGTAGGATTAAATAATATAACAATTGAAGGCAAATTGAAAGGTGATCATATCCTTATAGAAAAAGCTTCAGCTTCTTCGTTTGAGGGGGGAGGAATTTCTGCTTCAGGTCGTATCTCTAATGGTCTAGAGACAGATTTGATATTTCATCTTGATAATGCCAATTATAATGATGGTTCTATGATTCTGGCAACATTATCAGGTGAGATGACAATGACAGGTCATTTTTTAAATAGTCTTGTTCTTGGTGGTGATATCATCGTTGAAAAAGCTGAAGTTTTTGTTCCTGATCATTTTAAAAGTGCCAAGTTTCTTGATGTTAGAAATAAGAATTTAACTAAATCGATTCAAACAACACTTGAACGTGCTGATGTTAAGAACACGAACAAAAGCAAAAGCCGTATAGTTACACAAGAATCTTCATCTGTCGTGCTATCAAACATGCGTATTACAGCACGCAATCAATTTTTTGTACGCGGAAAAGGCTTAGATGCTGAACTGGGAGGACGCATTAATCTAGCAGGTCCATTGAATGATGTGCATCCAGTTGGTGAATTTAGAATGATTCGTGGACGTTTTGATATCCTGTCGCAACGTCTTAATTTTGATCAAGGACAAGCGAGTTTTAGTGGTAATCTTAATCCTACGGTTTATTTTGTAACCAACAATAACAGTGGTGATATTCGTGTCACTGTAACTGTAAGTGGGACGGTTGATAATCTTGATATTAATTTTTCATCACAACCAAATTTGCCTCAGGATGAGATTTTGGCGCGTTTGATTTTTAATCGCTCTCTTAATGAATTATCACCATTTCAGATTGCTCAACTTGCAGCAGCAGCGGCTGATCTTGCAGGTAGTTCTAATACATCTTTGTTGAATACTTTACGAACTAAAATTGGACTTGATGATCTTGATGTTATCGTTAATGAGAAGGGGAATACAGGCTTACGTATTGGACGCTACATACACAATAATATTTATTTGGGTTTTGAAGCAGGGTCTGATGGAACGACGAAAGGGACAATTAATTTAGATATTTCGCGTCATCTCAAAGCTAAAGGTGCCATAGGAAATGAACAAAATTCTAGTATAGGTCTCTTTTATGAAAGAGATTATTAAAGATTGAATTTACAAAAAACAATTTCTTCGTTTTTTGTCTCTCATTTCTAAATCTGAGGAAGGAGGCATAGACTAGAAATCCTATAAAAGAAGAAGCTTTTTGTTGAGGCGTGAAGAGATATATCTGAAATATTTGATTTTTGTTATGCTATTCTCTAAAGGGACAAAATCTTCACGAAAGATAGTATGTTATTTTGCTGCTATATATTTATTTTAGAGAAATACCTTACCTTGTTTTCAAGCCCATATCGTGCTGTTGCCTAAAGAATGGAGTGTGTGCAATATATTGATTTATAAAGATAATTTATTGTTATTCAACTTGAATTAGAACTTTGAATATCGTACGAATCTCTTTCGTATTGAATCAATCAAAATCATTCGGCTTGTATGCTACAAGCGGAGAATCCTGTGTGGATAAAACTATTAAGAAATAACTAAAAATGCCTCTTATGAATCATCTCGAGAGCTAAGAGCTGTCGCAACATTAGGGACTGGCAGAATAGTGTGAGTGGTGCCGGCTTGTTACTCCATAAGCGTAAAGATAGAGGGGGTTAATGGATTTATCGTTATACAATTCACGAATGTTATTGCGAATGGGCTTAGGGAAGACTTTGAGAGAGGTCTCTTTAAAACAAGTACGTGAATTTGCAACACAATGGCATTCTGTTTTTACGTGAAGGACATGATTCCATTAAAGAACGTGATAAACAAAAGCGTTAAGCGGAGAATTCATAAGATATCGATTTTATTGTCAAACGCATTTAAAGCAATATTTTTTAATAATAAAAATTACCTATTATTTTAGATTTTGTTTATTGTGTCTGGAATAAGATCACTTTTCTTATAACGAATAGCTCCCCAAACAGAATACTCCAAAATATAACATTATTGTGTTGCAAGTTTATGTACTTGTTTTAAAGGAACATTTCTCAGTGTGCGCTTGAGTCTATTTCATAAGATTGCTTGTGAAATGGTATAAAGTATCTCTTATGAATGGTATAAAATCTACACTACCGTTATTAATAAAGGTATAAGTATTTACTAAAGCTATAAGCCGGCATTATCATTCTATTTTCCAGCTTCTCATGTTGCTGACAATCTTTTCACTTGAAAGTGTAGAGGTATTTTTATTGCTTATCTTAAGAGTTTTTATGCATATACCAATATCTCTTATGACGTACAACAAGCGCTTTTGATTGATTCATCATAAATATAAAGAAAATTTGCAATAAGCAAATTACATCTTATCTTTTGTTTAAGATATAAAATAACAAATTATGATTATAAATCAAAATATTAAAATGTATATTAAAAGATATTTTTGTAAAAATATTTATCAGAATTATATGTCGTATTTTTCTATTTTAGCGGTTAAAAGAAAGAGGAATGTCATTTTGCTTTTCATCTGTTTTTTTGCATATTGAAATTATAGCCTTATATAGGCACTAACGTTGTGCATTTATAAACTCTTCAAGCAGTTAAGGTATTGGAGGAATATCATTTTAGTTTCTAAATGTAGAAAAAATAGCAAAGCTTGCTTTAAAGCAAGCTACAACAGTAAAAAAGTTTTATAATAAAACCTCTCTTATTTTTTCAATGTTTTTCTTTTAAACGGAGTGTATCTATAATTTGCAACACAATTTATAATTGTTAGCTTATTCTGTTGTACCATAAAAGACCGACATTTGAGGTGTGGTGATATAAGGTATGTAAGCCTTTTTGACACAGTATTCTGAAAGCACGTGGTGAATATTTAGGGTAAGCCTTGTATAAGTGAATCACATAAGTTGTTATCAAGGGGAATGAGCTCAATAAAAATCTAGATTGTTTACAGATCAGATTGGGTAGAGTCTTTGTCCTTTAAAATTTGTGTGGAGAAAAAAATTATCAGTGCAGGGATAAACACGGATAAAGGTTGTATTAATCCAGATTCATCATCATCCGCGATAATTTTTTCAAACTTTTATGCTTTCTCTTTCAGGATTCACAACACTTATGAATGTTTCAATACTTATTTGAGGAAGGGAAGGGGTTTTTGAAATTTCATGGTTAAAGTCAATTGCATTCAACAAAATAGCGAGTAAAGTTTTCATCTAAATCCAAGAAGTTTATTTTCAATAAACCATAAATTCTTTGCCAACTTTGATTAAAGTAATGCTTTTTCTTGATAACAAGTCTTTTTTTATAAATGGAGCATTACCTTCTATCCATTTTTTATTTCAAATCTTATTTAAGGATCTAGAAATTAGGGGGTATGTTTTTTGAACTGGATATTATGAAGTTTTTTATAAAACCCATGTTCTTTTGCTAGCAATTCTTTTTGAGTACCTTGTTCAATCAGTTGTCCATTTTGTATGACCACAATTTTGTGAGCACGAGCAATCGTTGAAAGGCGATGAGCAATAATGATCGTTGTGCGTCCTTTAGTAAGGTGGTGAATGGCTTCATTAATTTGTGCTTCGGTGTGTGAATCGAGCGCACTTGTTGCTTCATCAAGAATCAGAATTTCACTATCGTGAATCATTGCTCTAGCGATAGCGAGTCGTTGTTTTTGCCCCCCTGAAAGATTACAGCCATTATCACCTATCTGTGTATCATAACCATTTGGCAAACTCATAATAAAGTCATGAGCATTTGCTGCTTTTGCTGCTTCGATAATTTCGTCATCACTAGCCCCTTCTTTTCCAAGCCCGATATTATATTTAACAGTTCCTTGAAAGAGAAAAGTATCCTGTCCTACATAGGCCATCAGGTTTCTCAGAGAGCGAAATGTTGTGTAGCGAATGTCTTGATCATTAATCAATATGCGTCCTTTTGTGGGGTCATAGAGGCGCATAATAAGGTTGATAAGGGTTGATTTTCCCGAACCGGATGGTCCCACCAATGCTGTCATTTTTCCGGCTTCTATTTCTAGGTTGATGTCTTTCAATATCATTTTGTTATTAGTGTATGCAAAAGAAACATGTTCGAAACGAATAGTTCCTTGCGTTTTATTCAGATCTTTAGCTTCTTTATGTTCTACAACTGTAAGGGGACAATCGAGTATTTCAAACATCGTACGGATATTGACCAAGCCAGATTCAATTTTAACACGTACATTTGCTAGTCTTTTTGCGGGTTCATAAGCTAAAAGTAAAGCAACAATAAAAGACATAAATTCACCTTGAACACCTGCGCGTTGGGTTGCAAGATAACCGGAAAAACAAATAATACCTGCAATGGCAACACCCGTGAGTGTTTCCATAATTGGATTGGTAATAGCTTCGAGTGTTGCAATACTGTTTGTTTGTTTTTCAACATCACAAATGGCTTTGTCCATCCGTTTTTTCATGATTTCTTCTAGTGAAAAGGCCTTGATGATTCGAATACCAACAGCCGTTTCCTGTACGATTTTGATAATTTCACCAAGTGAAAGGAGTTCTTTTTCCATCAAGCTGCGAACGCGTTTTAAAGCCATTCGAACGCCTAAAAAAGCTAGTGGTCCTACGATTAAAGTAATGGAGATTAACACAAAGTTTTGAATGAACATGACAAGCAACAGACCACTAACGGAAAGCAAATCACGTACAAAAGTTGTGATAATAGTATCAATTATATTACGTACGGCTGTCGCGTTATGAGTTACACGAACAAGAAGATCAGATGAAGTGTTATTATGATAAAAAGAGACTCCTTGTTCCATAAGTCGTGCAAAAATTTTACGCTGTTGTTCAGCAATGATACTATTGCCTGCTTTGTTTAGAAAGTAAGTTTGGAAAAAAGTTGCAACTCCTTTGAGAATAAAGATAAAAGCAATGAAGCTAGAAATCAAAACAATCATAGGAAAATTTTGTGCATCAATAATCTGATTAACAACATCCCGCATAATCCATGCACTGGTTGCTGTGGTACAAGAAATGATGATCATTGAGAAGATAGCCGCACTGTACCAACGCATATGTTTACGAAAATTTTCTCGCAAAAGGCGGATAATAAGATGTTTGTCAAAAGAGGAAATTTGTTTTTTAGCCATGAAGAGCTTCTATATTCTCTCATTATTTTATGCAAGATTGAAACACTCTTAATTAAAAAGCCCCTTAATCTTTTTTACAAAAATAGCTTTTTCTTTCAAGGTTCATCACATCAATTTCACGACGGTGAGAGTGAAGAATGTAGTGCAAAGTTTCTGTGAAAGGTATAACGAAAATTCGTTGTTCATCATTATTTTTAGTTTTCAATAAAAGGTACCGGCGAGTTTCTCTATTGTATTTACCAATTTCCATATTGTGATAGTCTTTGGCACTTGAAATGGTTCACAAAAAACATTTCTGCTTTTTTAATAATTTTATGTATCATCTCCATTTGTGATGTGTAAGCAAACAATTTTGCCGCATTGCATGATAAGAGAGATTGAAATAAGAAGACCTTACAATGTTTGAGCTTTCTCATTAATATGCAAAATAACGAATTCTTCTTATAAATTGATAAAGCATTATTAAACTCTTAAAAGGATTTATACACATTTATAAAACCTTAAAAGCACCACAAAAATTCTATGTGGTGCTTCTAAATAATACTATACACATCATTTTGATGCGTTGCATGCGAATATTATTCCAATGCAAAACTATTTAGGTGCTATCACCATCATCATTTGCCGGCCTTCAAGCTTTGGCTCCAATTCGATTTTGGCAATTTCACTTGTATCTTCTTTTACACGCTGAAGAAGCTTTAATCCAAGATCTTGGTGAGCCATCTCACGACCACGAAAACGCAAAGTAATCTTTACTTTATCACCATGATCAATAAAGCGATGAACAGCCTTGAGTTTAACTCCATAATCATGGACATCAACATTTGGGCGCATCTTAATCTCTTTGATTTCGATGACTTTTTGCTTCTTACGTGTTTCAGCAGCTTTTTTTTGGGTTTGATATTTTAATTTTCCCAAATCGATGATTTTACATACAGGTGGCTCCGCATTTGGTACAATTTCAACCAAATCAAGTCCCGCATCTGCAGCCATAGCAAGAGCTTCTTGTATCGCAACAACTCCCTGATGTTGTCCCTCATCATTGATAAGCTGAACATGAGGTACCCGAATATCCTGATTTGAACGTGGTCCGTCTTTTTGGGTAGGTGTCATTTTAAACGGTTTACGAATGGTTTATGCTCCTTAAATTTTGATTCAACTACAGTTAATTTAATATACAATTATGTACCTAAAAACAACTATAATTCGTGTTATTTTCATTATTTGATTTATTACTTTTTGGAATGATTTAGATTATAAAAGTTTTTCTCTTAATTTAAAGAAATTGTTTTATAGAGGATAAAAAATCATGGATCAAAATATTCCTTGTCAGTTTTTTTCATTTGAGAACACCGCACTTGCAGTACGCTATCGCAAGGGGCGCCAATCTCCAGGTTTGGTTTGGCTTCCTGGCTATCAATCCGATATGTTAGGAAGTAAGGCAACGTTAGTTGATCAGTTTGCTCAGAAGAATGATTTGTCTTGTTTACGTTTTGATTATTCTGGACATGGAGAATCTGAAGGTGATTTTTTTCAAGGAACAATTTCGCGTTGGGTTAAGGAAAGTTTAGCGACTTTTGAAACCTATTGTGAGGGTCCACAAATTTTGATTGGTTCCTCTATGGGGGGGTGGATTGCGCTAAGGCTTGCAATGATGCTAGCACAGAAAAATAAGAAGCTTGCTGGCATGATATTGATTGCTCCAGCACCTGATTTTACACAAACATTGGTGGAACCAAAATTAGGCCCAGAAGAATGGAAGATTTTGGAGGAGAAAGGCTATATTGAACGACCTGCAGTTGATGATACAGAGCCAATGCCCTTTACAAAAACATTGATTGAAGATGGGCGCGAAAATTGTGTTATGAAAGGATGCATTGATGTTGGATGTCCAGTCCATATTCTACAAGGGATGGAAGATGAAGATATCCCCTATCAGCATACATTGACTTTACTTGATCATTTACCTCTCCATGATGTAACATTGACACTTGTTCGTGATGCGGATCATCGCTTTTCTCGTCCACAAGATTTAGATTGCCTTGAAACAGTATTGAGATCTTTTATTAATCAGATTAATGCAAAGTAAGGGGTACATTTATTGATGAAGATAAAAATATATGAGCATTTCTAAACAGCATTTTATTTTTTCTGAGCGCTCTGTACCTGTACGGGTGCGGGAAAATAAGTATGCGCGCCGTCTTACCTTACGTATTGATGCCAGAAGTCAGGAGATTTGTGTAACAACACCACCAGCAATAAATCTCTATGCGGTTGAAAATTTTATTGAAAAGCATCGATCTTGGATTGAGGCACGTCTTGCTCATGTACAAATCTCTCATAAAAATGCTTATCTCAAAGAGGGGGCGACAATTCCCTTATTGGGTGTTTCTCATACCATAAAGCATAGAGAGGGACGTGGGGTAACAGAAATCATTACAGCAGATGCGGAGCAAGGGCCTGAAATTATTGTTTATGGTCAATTAGAATATCTCCCAAGACGCATTGCTGACGTTTTGAAAAAACAAGCGGCGCTTATTATAACGCCTTTGGTGGCACATTATGCTCATCAGGTAGAGCGTAAAGTCAAATCCATTTGTTATAAAGATACGAGAAGTCGTTGGGGCTCTTGTTCAATCGATAAGCGTCTTTCTTTTTCTTGGCGCCTTATTATGGCACCAAAAGAAGTTGTTGAGTATGTTGTTGCCCATGAAGTTGCTCATCTTGTTGAAATGAATCATGGGCCAAGATTTTGGGCTCTTTGTGAAGAGCTATGTCCTGATAGTAAAACATATCGTGCTTGGTTGAAAGAAAATGCTCCTAGACTGCATGCAATTAATTTTGATTCATATAATTTAGAGGCGTAAAAAACTTTCAAATGAAGGCAATATTTAACGGAACTTTTTGTTGAGTGTTTTGTTGAGTGTGTGCTTGCTCATGTATAATGAGGAAGCCATTGAAGCTCTCAGCACGATTGTTCTCCCCTGCTTGGTTTGCTGAGTGTCTTCAATGTTTTGCTTTATCTTTTTTGTAATTCAGCGTAATAACCCTAAGTTCCGATGACTTATAAAAAATGGGAAGGTTTTTTATGTCTGTTCTTACAGATCCACTTCAGCTATTACAGGCACTTATTCGTTGTCCTTCTGTTACACCTCATGAAGCAGGGGCTTTATCAACTTTGGAACAATTTTTGAAAAAAATGGGATTTCACGTCGATCGCCCTGTTTTTACGGATAAAAATACAGATAATGTTGAAAATCTTTATGCAAAAATGGGGAGTGAAGGACCCCATCTTATGTTTGCGGGTCATACGGATGTCGTACCGCCAGGTGCATTGGAAGATTGGACTTACCCACCTTTTGAAGCTGTTATAGATCAGGGGAAATTATATGGGCGGGGTGCTGTTGATATGAAGGGTGGTATCGCTTGTTTTATTGCGGCTCTAGCGCGAGTTCTTGAGAAACGACCCATTAAAGGAAGGGTAAGCCTTTTAATTACTGGTGACGAAGAGGGGCCTGCTGTTAATGGTACGGTAAAACTTCTCAAATGGGCAGAAAAAAAAGGCGAAAAATGGACTGCGGCTCTTGTGGGAGAACCAACAAGCGTAAAGACTGTTGGTGATATTATCAAAATTGGTCGCCGCGGATCGATTTCTGGTGTCATTACCGTGAAGGGTCGTCAAGGTCATGTTGCTTTTCCAGAGAGGGCTGCCAATCCCTTGCCTTTGGCAAGTAAGCTTATTCAAGCATTGACACAAATCGTCTTAGATAAAGGGACAGAAAATTTTCAACCCAGTAATTTAGAGCTAACAAGCATCGATACCGGTAATTTAGCGGTCAATGTTATCCCAGCGCAGACAACAGTTCATTTTAATATACGCTACAATGATCTTTGGACAAAAGAAACACTGATGAAGGAAATTGAAAAGCGTCTTGCTTTGGTGCAATCAAAAAACAATGGTGATCAATATCCCTCTTATCAGCTTGAATGGATTCCAAGTTTAGGAGATGTTTTTTTGACCAAAAATGATAAACTCATTCAAACTTTATCCAATGCTATTAAAAGTGTAACAGGGAATATACCAGAATGTTCCACTTCTGGTGGTACTTCAGATGCGCGATTTATTAAGGATTATTGCCCAGTGGTTGAATTTGGCTTACCAGGGCAAACGATGCATATGGTAGATGAGTGTGTAGCCCTTGATGCAATGGAAACACTTACTACTATTTATGAGCGTTTTATTATTGAATTTTTTGCATAAAGAAAAGGTTGCTGGTTCAAAAATACCTTTATCTTGTTGTGCCATAAGATATTGCCATTTATGGTGTGGTGATACGAGACTCGTAAAACTTAATATATTAAGTAGTCTTAGAGTAAGTAATGAATATTCTTAAGTTGGGATTCTTGCCTGTAGAGTCTTTAAGTTAAGTGAATTACATAATTGAAAAGCCAAAAGAGACCTGCTTGAAGAAGCAGAACTGTTTAGACCATATTGGATTGAAAATATTCGTTCTTTAAGGTGTAGAAAGGCGGTGCAATCATATATGGAAAACAATGAATATTATATCATCATTGTGTAGTGACAGGTTGAAGCCATGAAGACACACAAAAACATGCTGCTATTGTAAAAAGTTCGTACAACATAAATGCGCTCATTCACAGCTCATGTTTTAATATGGTTTCTGAGCTCTCACAAAAGGCACTTCTTGTTCCAATTAGACTCTCTTAGAATAAAGACTATAGGAAAAGCGCTTTAAGTTTATTTTATTTCATATATTTTGCTCTGCTTTTTTTGTCCCCAAGAACTTCCGTTGCAATATCATTACGAGATAGAAGGTGAGGTTATTTAATCAGCTTTAATATTGGTTATGATAAAGGTACACAGAAATTCTTTTGTAGCATCACGTTGACTTCTTTAGCCAAGGATTGTCCTAGTATTATTCTCAATTTTTTAATTAAATAACTTTAAAGGACGCGTATAGACACTTATAAGCATATACGCATACAAGTAAGATCATATGAGATTAACATCGTTTCACTCGCTAACAAAGCAATACCGATTCATATTTAGTATATTTGTCATTTGAGTGCATTATTTGTTTAGTAAAGCTCATGATGTTGCTGTTACCTATAAATTAATACCGATCATACGGCCGCGTATCTCAAATAAATATTGGTTCAGTATTTTTTGCGATAACAGCTTTTACATGCCAGAATAGGATAAAAGCATTGTGTATATCTATTTTTTATAATCTCTGAAACAGACATACAAACATAACCTCATTGAGGGAAAATATAAAAGGTATAAAGGTGAAAATCAGCGTGCTTTTTTTACTTTCTTTTTTATTCGGCTTTACGGTTTTCAAAAGTAACTAGAGTAATATCTTTTTAAATAATCAGAGACTGATGCATGGCTTCATGCTTATTTCTCTGGTTCTTTAAATGGTGCCACGATTTCATAAAGAACAATACATTATCGTATTATGCATTCACATACTTGTTTTAAAGAAATTTTCTCAATGTTTGTCACATTTGTGCTACTACGGTGCTTATGAATGTTGTAATATAAAATCTATAATGCCTCCCCATCTTTATGTTTATGAAAAATAAAGTTAGAGCACCATACACTTTCTAGCTCAAAATATTGCAATAGCTTTTAGCACTTAAGAGTGTTCATAAGAGGCCTTTTTACTCCTTTTTTATAGTTTTTATCCACATGCTTCTCCCTTTTTAAGGTGTAAGCAAATGGCGGTAACTAGCTTGCTATAAATAGTTTTGAAATGAGAGAATCTCACGATATTCTAATCTCACCTTTGCTGTGAAAAATGATAATTATGATTAAAATAAGTATGTTGTTATAAAAACTTTAGTTTGCGAGTTGGCTGATGATGTGATCAAGAACAATACGTCCTTTGGTTGTTGCTTTTAAGCGTTGGTTATCCACCATTTCTATCAATTCTTGGTGTTGTAAATCGATCAGTTTTTCCATTGGAATGCGTTTAGGGCTTAAGGTTTCATAGCGTATAAGTTCTAAGCCTTCGCAAAGGCGTAATCCCATAAGGAGCATTTCATTTGCCTGTTGTTCAGTGGTTAAATGTTCCGTTTCAATACAGCCATGTCCTGTTGTTTCTACCAAATTAAGCCACTGTTCGGGATGCTTTTCATTTATTGTGACATAACGTTCGCGGTTTTCAAGGTGTGATGACAATGTTTTTGAACAGAAAGAGGAATGATTCGGTGTATGCTCAATGAAACGTCCATGTGCTCCTGGACCAAAGCCTGCATATTGGTGATAACGCCAATAAAGAAGATTGTGTGCTGATTCGGCACCGGGCATTGCATGGTTTGAGATTTCATAGGCAGGAAGTCCATGTAGTGCCGTTATTTCTTGAGTAAGATGATACAGATCTGCTGCTAGCTCTGATGGGGGAAGGATAAGTCTTCCTGCATCATGAAGCCGTTTAAAGGCGGTTCCTTCTTCGATCGTCAATTGATAAAGAGAAAGATGGTCCGCTGCTAAATCAATTGCTTGTACAAGTTCAGATTTCCATTGTTCAAGGGTTTGTTCGGGGCGGGCATAAATGAGATCAAAAGATAAACGTGGAAAAATTTGCCGTGCTAAAGTAATAGCGCAAAGAGCTTGTTCCACATTATGGAGTCGGCCAAGTTTGCGCAATACTTTATCATTGAGCGCTTGTATCCCTAGAGATAAGCGATTAACACCTGCCGCACGGTATCCACGAAAGCGCTCTGCTTCCACACTGGATGGATTAGCTTCTAATGTAATTTCAACTTTATCATCGACTACCCATTTTTTTGCAAGTGCTTGCAATAGGGCATCGACAGTTTGCGGCTCCATAAGAGAAGGGGTTCCTCCACCAATAAAAATACTTGTAATATGGCGTGGGCCTATTTTGTGGTATTGCGTTTCTATTTCGCGCTTAAAGGCGGTGACAAAACGTGGTTGATCAACACCATGGATGCGAACATGCGAATTAAAGTCACAATAAGGACATTTAGCTGCACAAAAGGGCCAATGAATGTAAATGCCAAAAGGTTCATTCATGAGAATGCTAAAAGGTTTTCTGCCAAAAGTTTGAAAGCACGTGCGCGATGTGAAAGAGGGGGAATATCATTACATTTCCAGTTGTGTTTTTGCTCTGTTGACATTTCTCCAAAGGTATTTTCATATCCATCGGGTAAAAAAATAGGATCAAAACCAAAGCCTTTGTCTCCCCGTGGAGGCCAAATGAACGTTCCTTCAACGCATCCGCGGAAGTAATCTGCATGAGCATCAGGCCATGCAATGCAAATGACGGATATAAAACGGCATTTCCGTTGGTTTTTTTCTCGTGCTCCGACTTTTTGGAGTTCATTTTCTATTTTTTTCATAGCTTTTGGAAAATTACGTGTACCATCGGCTTGAATTGCCCAATCAGCGGTATAAACGCCTGGCGCACCCTCCAATGCATCTACCTCTAAGCCTGAATCATCAGAGAGGGCAGGAAGTCCTGTCTTTTTTGCTGCTGAAAAAGCTTTAATATAAGCATTTTCTTCAAATGTTTTTCCTGTTTCTTTTGGTTCTGGCAAGCCCAGTTCTTTTGCCGATTGTATTATTAAACCGAAAGGCGTAATTAAAGTAGTGATTTCATGCAATTTTCCGGTGTTATGTGTAGCAATGACAAGTTTTTTATCTGCTATGCTTCTCATATAGATTTCTCCAAAAATGAAAGGGGAATTATTTTTGTGCTAAAAATCGGCTTAAATGCTCATACACACATATTCTGCTTGATTTTACATGATATGATTATTTTACATGTTTTATGATATTTTGTTCCAATAAAATTTTTTATCTTGTACGAAGATAACCTTGCAAAGATAGGAAAGACATGTCTTTTTTATGATAGCATTTTATGGTAAACTTCCAATTTTCTGCTTGCTCTAAAGGGTGAAATTTTCTATTTACAGCGGTTTTTAATCAATCTAGATTCTCTTGACAAGTCCCTACAGCAGACCACTTTACAGATCAATTCTTAATCTTAAATATTTCTCACACACTCTAACAAAAATATTTCCTGCGTAATTTATCAAGCATCACTCTGAAAGGTAGCATTTTACAGCTCAATAGGATAATATGTTTTTATACTACTTTAGACTATTTGACCAAACCTTGGCAAAACTTATATAAGAGATGAGGATTTTAAAAGTAGTGAAACAATTGTGATGAAGCACAAAACTATTGATAATGAACTAAAATATCTTGATGAACGTTCGCGTGATATTTTTCGCCATATTGTTGAAGCTTATCTTAATGATGGTGAACCTGTAGGATCACGTAATCTTTCGCGGCTTTTACAACAGACATTATCGCCTGCGACGATTCGCAATGTGATGAGTGATCTTGAACACCTCGGTTTGATTTATGCACCACATGTTTCTGCGGGTCGAATGCCAACACAATCAGGTTTACGCTTTTTTGTTGATGCATTTATGGAAGCGGGTGATTTGCCAAACGAAGAGCGAGAAAATATTGAAATGCAAGTCAAAGAGGCTGGTCATGCACAATCGGTTGAACATTTTCTTGTTCAAGCAAGCCGAGTTCTTTCAGATCTTTCACGTGGGGCAGGGCTTGTTTTAGCAACAAAACAAGAAGGAACATTGAAACATATTGAATTTGTGCGCCTTGATAGGGAGCACGCTCTTGCCGTTTTGGTGACTCAACAAGGTGAAGTTGAAAATCGTATTGTTCATTTACCAGAAGGGGTTACCCATGCACAATTGACGGAAGCAACGAATTTTCTCAATGCCCATATTCAAGGGCGTACATTGAGTGAAGCTAAAGGGGAAATTGCCCGCTTATGCGCAGAAACAAGGGCCGCACTTGATGATTTATCACATCATCTTGTTGAAACGGGATTAGCTCTTTGGGGAGGAGAAGATGCTGATCATAAAATACACCTCATTGTTCGCGGGCGTAGCAATTTACTTGAAGATGTGAAAGCAGAAGAAGATTTAGAACGGTTACGCCATTTGTTTGATGATCTTGAAACGCGCGAGAGTATGGCACAGCTTCTCGATTTAACGGATGAAGGTTCTGGGGTTAGAATTTTTATTGGTTCAGAAAATAAGTTATTTTCACTTTCTGGTTCTTCTTTAGTTGTAGCACCTTATCGAGATTCACAACAAAGAGTCATTGGTGCTTTAGGTGTTATTGGTCCTACACGGCTTAATTATGCAAGGATTGTGCCCATGGTTGATTATACAGCTCAACTTGTGTCACAGTTATTGCGTTAAAACGATGCAAGTAAGTATTTGTACTATAAAAGCTCATTGTATTATATACATCGCTACCCCTTGATTTTTGTCTGTAGAATTTCGATATCGAGAATAACGAATCTTATGAAGGAATAAAATTTTTATGTCTGATGAAAAAAACAAATTTACTGACGCTTCATTTGAAAATTGTGATTTAAAAAATCCAGCTGATCGTAATACACTTAAACAGGCAGCCGATGAATTTTTAAAAACACATAAAACAGAGGAACACGAAGTCGTTGAAACAGAAAGCAATGAGGTTAGTGATCTTTTAGCGTCTTTGCAGGATGAAAATAAAGAACTGAAAGATCAGCTTTTACGTCTTGTTGCAGATATGGAAAATCTTCGACGCCGTACTATGCGAGATGTGGCGGATGCAAGAGCTTATTCCATTGCTAATTTTGCACGGGATATGTTATCGGTTTCTGACAATCTCAATCGTGCTTTGGAAGCTATTCCAGAAGGTGCACGGGAGAGTGATGCTGGTTTGAAATCATTGGCAGAAGGCGTTGAAATGACTGAACGTGCCATGATGGCAGCATTAGAACGTCATGGGGTGCAAAAAATTCATCCAGAGGGGCAAAAATTTGATCCTCACTTTCATCAAGCGATGTTTGAAATTCCCAATGCTGATGTTCCAGATAATACTGTTCAACAAGTGGTTCAGGCAGGTTATATTATCGGGGAAAGGGTACTACGTCCAGCTATAGTGGGTGTAGCTAAAGGAGGAGCAAAAGAAGCTTCTGTTGAAGCTGATTCGGCTTAAAACACATCAATAATAAATCTCCAACATAAAATGCAGTATTCCCTGCAATTACACATATATGAAGTCTTTTCTTAAAGGGTTTTTAAAGGGTGTTATAAACACCCTTTTATCTTTGAAGCGCCCAACTTCCTTTTACAATATAGGGAGCCTTATTTAAGGGAGAGGCCGATAACAATAAAACAAAATGATCAACTTCAAAAGGAGGGACAAAAAAATCATCTTGAAAAGATAGATAAGAAGAAAGATCTTTAAGATTAATATCAAATATTCGTGCAAGAGTGATATGCGGAATAAACAGTCTTTCATCAGGCTTTAACTCTAATTTATTCCGAATATATTGCATCTTTTCATGTAAAAGAGTAAGCTTTTCACAAGGTTCAATGCGAACCACAAGAGAATGAGGAGCATTTTCTGAACCAAAAACTTCAAAACCTTTTATCTGTAGCGTAAAAGAAGGAAGTTCTATAGTGTTAAAGGTATGCATAATTTCATCTGCTAAGGAGCTTTCAACTTCGCCAAAAAAAGATAAGGTGACATGAAAATTTTGCGGGTTGATCCATTGCGCTTTTGGTAAGCCATTTTGCAATGATACGAGGGCTTTTGTTGTTTGTTGAGGAATCTGAAGAGCACTAAATAGACGACCCATGATATTATCTCCTTATAATGAAAGATGCTATCCCAAGCGCAATATAGATAATAAGGGCGGGGCACGTACCACAGAAAACAAGGCAATAGTATAGAAAAAGAATGTCTAAAAAATGCTTACTATAATTATGGTCGTACAAAGCTTATTCGTTTTAAGAAAATGGTTATGATATTGATAAGAATTGCGTTTTCAGGATCTGTATCACAATGATGTGCAATGGAAGATTACTTGTGTATTATAAAGGCTACAAAGTTAGCAGAAAATAAGAAAAGTTGATAGATTTTTGATGTGCGAAATTATTTTGACATTTATCTTTAGCCTAAAATAAAGCATACTTTAATACAAGGTGAAGAGTTCTCTTTTCTGTAAAAATTTAATTATATGATTAAGTCGGGGAATAGCCATAATACGCAAAACTATTCAAATTGGTCAAATAATGTTAGGAAAGGAAGAAAAAAATCGAGCATAACAAAATTACTATAAGCTTTTACATTTATGATAATTATGCCAATCTATAATGGATATGAATATTGGTATAAAAGCGGGAAGAGAAATTAAAATTCAAAATAATGATCGAAAGTTCCTATTTTCTAAGAATTATCATCTTTGTTTATGATGAAAAAGCACTAGTTTTCCTCTCCAAAGTTGTTATTGATGAGCTTTTCAAGAGCATTAAGAGCATCTGTTGCTTCTGGTCCTGAAACACGAATGGTGAGGTTGCAACCGGATGAAGCCGCTAGCATCATAAGTCCCATAATTGATGATCCGCCAACAATTTTCCCGTCCTTTTCAACTTCAACAGTAACATTAAAATTGTCAACAGTTTGTACAAATTTTGCAGAAGCACGTGCATGCAACCCACGTTTATTACAGATATTGAAATGACGACTTATACATGGGAGGGTATCTTTGGAAAACATTGGTATTTTATTATCCGCTATAAAATCATACTTGGTACATTAATATATTTACGCCCTGCTTCTTGTGCTATTCTTAACGCGTCTGATAATGAAATATCAGGACATTTGCGAATAGAAATTAGTTTAATAAGCATGGGCAAATTAACACCCGCAATCATTTCAACGCGTCCTTTTTCAATAGCAGGAATAGCTATATTTGATGGTGTTCCACCGAACACATCTGTTAATATGATGACGCCATGATCCGTATCTGTATCGGTTACTGCGGCTATAATATCACCTCGGCGCTGATCTATATCGTCATCGGGATAAACGCATATTGTTGCGAACTTTTCTTGTACTCCAACAACATGTTCCACGGCATGTAAAAATTCGACAGCCAGCTCACCGTGCGTTACAAGCACGAGTCCAATCATTTACGCAAACTCCTGTTAACTAATAAGACCCAACCATAGTTGGTGGGAAAGACATTGTACAAGGCTTTATCTTGCTGCCAAGAAAAATTTGCAAAAAAAAGGCAAAAATTGTGATTTTTTTATCTTTAGAAAAAAATTAGACAGATTTTTGCCATATTTTTCTAAACAAAAATGCTTCAATAGCTTGACAAATGGCTGTACAATCGGCTTCACGAAGAGAGGGAAGTTTTAAAAGAGGAATGTGCAAATTTTCAAATTGAAAAGTTTTATTTGTGGAAAAACGTTCATATTCCGGACCGAGAAAAATAACACAATCGATAGTTGTGTGCTTTTTGAATTCTATCATATAAAGACCAACGCCACGAATCTCGATGCCGCCCTCTAAATTATCGGGAGTGTATCCGTGAAGCTTTCCATTTTCCGCACGCAACATTGTATAATCATCACTGATAAGCTTCGCTTCACGTTTTGACCACTCAGCGCGGTCAAGCAAAGAAAGGGTGATGGTTGATTTTCCTGATCCCGATGGACCTATAATTAACAGCCCCTTGCCGCCCAGTTGAAGGCAATTTGCGTGGAGTATTTCACATTTTGTTTTCATGCCTTTTACTTTGGATAAAAGATTTATTTAGCAAGCGGAAGCATAATAGTAAAACGTGCACCAGTTTTACACTTCCCAAGTGTAGGATCGATAATATTTTCGGCTGTAATTGTCCCATTATGAGCCTCGATGATTTGCCGACTAATAGAAAGGCCAAGTCCAGAGTTTTGTCCAAAAGCATCTTCATTTGGTCGATCTGTATAAAAACGTTCAAAAATGCGTTCAATATTTTCTGAACGAATACCTGGGCCATTATCTTCAATGGTTAAAATAAGGGTTGAAGCATGGCTTTTCATAGTAATGCAAATTTTGCCACGATTCCGAGGAATAAAAGAACGCGCATTTTCAAGAAGATTTGAAATCACTTGTCCTAAACGAAGTTCATGTCCCAATACAAGATAAGCTTTTCCATGAGGACGTGGGACAATATTAAGGCTTATATCAATAGTTTGCGTATTACGATACACTTCCTGAACAGCATGAACAAGACTTTCCAAAAGCGGTGTCATATCAACAATCTCTGCGGTTTCTCGTGCAAGCTCTGCATCGAGTCGCGATGCATCAGAAATATCTGTAATCAACCGATCAAGGCGGCGCACATCATGTTGAATAATTTCCAGCAATTTCTCTTGTGCTTCTTCATTTTTAGCCAGAGGGAGCGTTTCAACAGCACTGCGTAGAGAGGTGAGAGGATTTTTTAATTCGTGGCTTACATCAGCAGCAAAGCGTTCAATGGCTTCAATACGCATATAAAGGGCATTAGTCATATCACGAATAGAAGTTGAAAGGTGACCAATTTCATCTTCACGCATTGAAAAATCAGGAATTTCTACACGCTGATTATTACCATTACGCACTCGATTAGCCGAGGCAGATAATTTACTTAATGGATGGGCAATCGTATGGGCCAAAAAGAGAGAAAGAACCAAAAGTACGCTACCTACAACGGCAAAAACTTTAAAGATAACCAGTCTTTCGCCTTTTACAATGTTATCAATATCGGAACCAGTGGTTGAAAGAAGAAGAGCTCCAACCACTGCGCGATAGCGTTGAACAGGAACGGCAACAGAAACAATTAATTGCCCTTGTCTGTTGCGTCTTTTAGCCGTAGCAAGAGATCCGTTTAATGCGCGGTACACTTCTGGATAAGCAATACCACTGGTTTTTGTTTGTTCTCTGTCAAGAGCAATACCTTTGCCATAAAATGCGCTTGAATACCATGAAGTAAGGCGATCCCACATGTTTTGTTCTGTTTTAAGTGGGGGTAAATCATAACTAAAAACTTCTCCACTAGAATAAAGAACGCGCGAATCAAGAAGGAGAGTAGCATCACGATCATAGATACGTGCTCTTGTCGTTTTAGGTGTAATAAGACGCCGTAAAAGAGGGGCAACTTGCTCAGGGTTAATAGGAAAATCCCAAGAATCGGTTGATTGAGGAGCGGGTGTAACGCTTTCACCAGTCTGTAACTCTAAGAGTTTTTGAGGGTCAATGAGGATAGAATTTGTATCTACTGTTGCAGAAGCAGCAATAGCCCCAGCAATAATTTTTCCTTGGGTACATAAACTTTTGATTTTTGCTTCAATTAAACCATCGCGAAATTGGTTAAGGTATAAAATGCCTGTAACTAAAACAGCAAGAGCAGCAATGTTTAATATAACAATGCGACGTGTGAGGCTGGAAAAAAGCAATTGTCTAAAGAGACGTTGTGTTCGAAGATGCAAACGAGCGAACATAAGAAATGGCGTTGAGGATGTACCATTAACGGTTGTTTTTTGTAAAGTTTCCAGTTGAGAATTGTCTGTCATCGATTTGATTGCCATTCAAATTTTTGCGACAAAGTAGTTTTATACCTCGTGGAAACGATAACCTACACCATAAAGTGTTTCAATCATTGCAAAATCATCATCCACTTGTTTAAACTTTTTACGCAGACGTTTAATGTGACTATCAATGGTGCGATCATCTACGTAGACTTGATCACTATAAGCAGCATCCATTAAAGCATCACGACTTTTTACAACTCCTGGTCTTTGTGCTAAGGTTTGCAGAATCAAAAATTCCGTAACGGTTAAAATAACAGGTTTATCTTTCCATGTACAGGTGTGGCGTTCTTGATCCATCACAAGATCTCCGCGTTTGAGAGAAGAGGTGGAAGAAGTTCCTGTAGAAAGCGGTTGGTTACGTGCATTAGAACGGCGTAAAATAGCTTTCACGCGTTCAATAAGAAGACGTTGGGAGAAAGGTTTAGTAATAAAATCATCAGCTCCCATTTTGAGACCAAATAATTCATCAATTTCATCATCTTTAGAGGTAAGAAAAATAACTGGAAGATCAGATTTTTGACGCAAACGACGCAAAAGTTCCATCCCATCCATTCGGGGCATTTTAATATCAAAAATAGCTAAGTGTGGAGGGTGAAGTGTGAGACCCTTGAGTGCAGATGCTCCATCTGTATAGCTTTCAACCCGATATCCTTCTGTCTCAAGCGCAAAAGATAAAGATGTCAAAATATTGCGATCATCATCAACAAGTACAATCGTTTGCGTGATTGTTGGTGTATCTTTCATGGTTTCTTAGACCTTTCTATTGCTGTGGTAGCAAATTACCCACACTTATTTATATGGGAGTTCATATTTTTTTTGCAAAACAAATATGATACAAATTGTAGCAAAGTAAAAAACCTTTTGTCATTACTGTAAAATCTTGTTTTGCTTTCATAATTTATAATGTTTCTACGTCTATTAAGATCCCTTCATTTGAGAGAAAATTTTCATAAAGGCTTTTTTTATCAAGGTTTATTACAAAGTTTATTATTGTATTTGTCTCATAATTGAACAGATGTAGTTTTGATTGTTGAAGTTTAGAAAATCTGCCTATGTGTTTTAAGAGCAAAGAAAAGAATGTGGCAATATATGCACAAAAATTTGTTTCTGCTACACGAAAGGAGGTCGTAATGGGATTTTTTAATTTTATTAAAACCGTAGGGGAAAAGTTAGGTATTGGGGACCATGAACCAAAAGAAAAGGATTTTAAGAGAGCATTTGATCATTTTCAACTCGGTACAGAAAAAGTCAATATTCAAGTTGAAGACGGTAAAGCTATTTTAAGCGGTGAAGTTCCAGATAGGGAAACACTTGAAAAAGCACTGCTGGTTGTTGGCAATTCACAAGGTATCTCTTCTGTAGATGTTAATCAATTAAAGGTTATAGATACAACGCCTAGAAAAACTTCTCGCTTTTATGAGGTTAAATCTGGTGATAATCTTTGGAAAATTGCTGAAGAGGTTTATGGAAAAGGGCAAGGTAATAAAAACACATTTATTTTTGAAGCCAATAAGCCAATGCTAAAATCTCCCGATAAAATTTATCCTGGACAAGTTTTACGTATTCCTGAAATTGACCATAGTTAATTCATCAAAGGGGATAATTTTTTACTGATGGCATTAAACAAAAAATAAAGAAGCGTAAAAAATTTCACGCTTCTTCATTTTATAAAGTGTGTATTTATAATAAAAGGAGCTTAGTGAACAGGAGAGGATTTAGAAGGTGATGGTACTTTCATAGCGTTTACAGAGAAATCAACATCAATGGTTCCTGCTTTCTCAAATGTTAATTTTGCGCTAATTTTATCACCTAACTTAAATGGTTGTGAAAGCCCCATGAACATAATATGATCACCGCCAGGCTTAAGCGTGATTTCGCCATTTCCCGGAATTTCAATGCCATTGTGCATTTTTTCCATTTTCATAATATCATTAACGACAGCCATAGAGTGTATCTCTGTTGTTTTTACTCCGTTTGTGGAAATAGAAACCAAACGGTCTGGGGTATTACTGTGATTAATAATGTAGAGATAACCGCTACCAACTCTTATACCTCTAGGTGTTTCGCGTGTCCAAGGATTGAGAATTTCTATGTCGCCAAGTTTATATTGCTGAGCACCTGCTGGCAAGGTTATACCAGCAAAGAGAAGAGCACACACGATATTTATGATAACCTTTTTGTATGGATATTGTGTATGTATTATATTCTTAAAGATGAGATTTGTTATTTTTTTAATAATAGATGTCATCATTGATTTACCCTCCTTCATAAGATTCACACTTTGAATATTTTTATTTTAGCAGAGCTTTTATTTAAAATAAAAGAAAGAAATGCTAAAATGAAATTGATTTGAATATAAAAATCATAGAATTCTTGAAATTTAAAAGAAGACAGTAAGATTTACAATGACAACACACCTCTTAACGCTTCCGTGTTCATCTCATAAATAGTATTTGCAAATGGTATAAAATCTATGATGCACTACTATTTTACTTAATGAAGATATAATACAGAACAATCATCAACTACTTTACCAATTTTAATATTATGACAGCTCTTGGCATTTTAAAGCGTTTATACAGAGGTATTTTTATATATTTTCAAAGTTCAAAATTATACAGTTAAGAAAAAACGCTTTAGATGAATTTAAAGCACAGATTTCAAATAGCCGCAAACAATGAGACCGTTAGAAGGAGAATTTTTGAAAGGAGATCGATAGATAATACCTTTACTGATATGAGCATTAGATATGATGACTATTTTAGTCCAAGGAAAATTTATAATATTTGTGATATAAATTATTCGCCTTTTAAAAAGCTTTTACGTGAGTATGATTTTATCAATGATGAGAAGATCAAGAGCGAGAGTGCAATCATTCTTTTATTTTTTAATTTTTATAGAAAGATATATTTTTTGAGAATTGCAAGAAAAATATATTATGCTCTCAAGTCTCTCATAAATATGGTATTTATGGGTCATTAGAGTGCCTATTTTAAAATAAATTTTTTATTTTGGAGATGTTTCTCTCATTATTCTCTTGTAGCAATAAAAGCCTGTTCTTATATACGAGGCAGCAAGGCTTGTTGCGACTTGCAGTTTATTATTATTTATATTGCTTGAAGCAATATACGGGCTTTAGGTGTTATGAGGAGCTATCTTAAAAAGATGCTTTATGAAGGTTGAGGTAGCTTGCTGAATGGAGATTATAATATGGCAAAAGTAATTGGTATTGATTTGGGGACAACGAACTCTTGTGTGGCTGTTATGGATGGCAAAAACGCAAAAGTTATTGAAAACTCAGAAGGAGCGCGAACAACACCTTCCGTTGTTGCCTTTACTGATGGGGGGGAGCGGCTTGTTGGGCAGCCTGCTAAACGGCAGGCGGTGACAAATCCTGAAGGGACAGTTTTTGCAGTTAAACGTTTGATAGGGCGCCGTTTTGATGACCCTATGGTTGAAAAAGATAAAGCGCTTGTTCCTTATAAAATTGTTAAAGGTGACAATGGTGATGCATGGGTTGAAGAGGCGGGAAAGAAATATTCTCCGTCACAAATTTCAGCTATGATTTTGCAAAAGATGAAGGAAACAGCAGAATCTTATCTTGGTGAAAAAGTTGAACAAGCCGTTATTACGGTTCCTGCTTATTTTAATGATGCGCAACGTCAAGCCACGAAAGACGCAGGTAAAATTGCTGGACTTGAAGTTTTACGGATTATTAATGAGCCAACTGCTGCTGCTTTAGCTTATGGTTTGGACAAAAAGGACGGAAAAACAATTGCTGTTTACGACCTTGGTGGTGGTACATTTGATATTTCAGTCCTTGAAATTGGAGATGGCGTTTTTGAAGTTAAGTCAACCAATGGGGATACGTTTTTAGGGGGTGAAGACTTTGACATGCGCTTGGTCGGTTATTTTGCCGATGAATTCAAAAAAGAACAAGGAATTGATCTGAAAAATGATAAACTCGCTTTACAGCGCTTAAAAGAAGCGGCAGAAAAAGCAAAAATTGAGCTTTCTTCGTCACAGCAAACAGAAATCAATTTACCATTTATCACGGCAGATCAATCAGGTCCCAAGCACTTAACAATGAAATTGACTCGGGCAAAATTTGAATCTCTCGTTGACGATTTAGTGCAGCGTACCATTGAACCTTGTAAAGCTGCGTTGAAAGATGCTGGATTAAAGGCCGGTGAGATTGACGAAGTTGTTTTAGTGGGTGGAATGACACGTATGCCCAAGATTCAGCAAGTTGTGCAGAGCTTCTTTGGTAAGGATCCACACAAAGGCGTTAATCCTGATGAAGTGGTCGCAATGGGTGCTGCCATCCAAGGAGGTGTATTGCAAGGCGATGTCAAAGATGTGTTGTTGCTAGATGTAACACCTTTATCTTTGGGTATTGAAACCTTGGGTGGGGTTTTCACACGCCTTATTGAGCGCAATACCACTATCCCGACGAAAAAATCGCAAGTTTTTTCGACAGCTGATGATAACCAGAGTGCTGTGACGATTCGTGTTTTTCAAGGTGAACGGGAAATGGCAAGTGATAATAAGTTATTGGCTCAATTTGATCTTGTTGGTATTCCTCCAGCCCCACGTGGTATACCTCAAATTGAAGTTACTTTTGATATCGATGCGAATGGTATTGTTAATGTTTCGGCCAAAGATAAGGGAACAGGTAAAGAGCATCAAATTCGTATTCAGGCATCAGGTGGTTTAAGTGATGCTGATATTGAAAAAATGGTAAAGGATGCAGAAGAGCACGCGGCTGAGGATAAAAAACGCCGTGAAGGTGTTGAAGCTAGAAATCAAGCGGAGGCTCTTATTCATTCAACTGAAAAGTCGCTCAATGAATATGGCGATAAAGTATCAGCTGAAGAAAAGGGACAGATTGAAACAGCAATATCTGATTTGAAATCTGCGCTTGAAGGCAGTGATACGGAAGAAGTAACAACAAAGATGCAAAAATTAGCAGAAGTCAGTATGAAACTTGGACAGGCTATGTACGAAGCCTCACAAGCAGCGAGCGCTGACACTGAAACAGAGGCAAAGAATGATGATGTTGTTGATGCTGATTTTGAAGAAGTTAATGATAAGAAGAAATAGTGTCAGCATATGTGTTGATTAATTGATAAACCCGGCCTTTGAAATATAAGGCTGGGCTTTATTATTTGAGATAAGTTGCAACTTTGTTGCTAAAAATATAAATTAAAAGCAATATTATCCATAAAGATGGATGACAGAAAAATTATCAGGAATACATGATGAAGGTTGACTATTATGAAATTCTTGGCGTGACTCGCGAATGTGATGATAAAAAGTTGAAATCTGCTTTTCGTAAGTTGGCAATGCAATATCATCCTGATCGCAACGCGGGGGATAAAGAGGCAGAGCGAAAATTCAAAGAAATTGGCGAAGCCTATGAAGTTCTTAAAGATCCCCAGAAGCGTGCTGCTTATGATCGATTTGGCCATGCGGCCTTTGAAAATAGCGGTGGTCAAGGGGGAGCAAATCCCTTTGGTGGTTTTGCTGCTGGTGGTGGATTTGCGGATATTTTCGAAGACTTTTTTGGTGAGATTATGGGAGGGACACACCGTAAGCGTGGTGATAGTCGCGAACGTGGCGCAGATTTGAGTTATAATATGGAAGTGACTTTAGAAGAAGCATTTTCAGGAAAAACTGCAGAAATTAATATTCCCAGTTCCGTTACGTGTGATGTTTGTGAAGGATCAGGAGCGAGAAAAGGCTCTAAGCCGCAAGTTTGTGGAACATGTCATGGATCTGGTCGTGTGCGTGCTGCACAGGGGTTCTTTTCTATTGAGCGGACATGTCCTACATGTCATGGACGTGGTGAAACTATTACGGATCCATGCCCCAAATGTCAGGGGACACGGCGTATAGAGAAAAAACGTTCATTAAGCGTAAATGTTCCAGCTGGTATTGAAGATGGAACGCGTATTCGCCTTTCTGGTGAGGGTGATGCTGGTATTCGTGGTGGCCCCAATGGTGATCTTTATATTTTCCTTTCCATTAAACCGCATGAGTTTTTTCAGCGAGAAGGAGCAGATCTTCACTGTCGCGTTCCTATTTCAATGGTAACAGCTGCTTTAGGAGGAGAGTTTGAAGTTTCCGACCTTGATGGTGTTAAAGCACGCGTTAAGATTCCAGAAGGGACACAAAATGGACGTCAATTCCGCCTTAGAGGCAAAGGTATGCCCATGTTGCGCCGTCAGCAAGCAAGGGGTGATCTTTACATCCATATCACGATTGAGACACCGCAGAAATTAACGCAGGAACAACGTGAATTGTTGCAAAAATTTGAGAAACTCTCAAATCATGAAAATTCACCGCAATCACATGGTTTTTTTTCACGTATGAAAGAATTTTTTGAAAATATTTCTGGTTAAAATTATGTGAATGTTCTCAGAATAATTAGAGAGAACTGTGGGAAAGTTATTTTCATTAAGCTTTCTATTGTCTCATTATCTTTGAAAAGCATTTTTTCTTGAAAAGAAAAGAGAGAGACAGCTAATTTAGGATAAACTCCTGCTGCTGATAGTTTTTATATTTCATGAGTTTTATGGATAAGTCTGATTTTTGAGTGTCTATGACATTTTAAAAAGGGCTTATCCATATAAGAACGCAATTGAGTGATTGATAATAAATATTGCCAGTGTCATGATAACTGCCTTTATGCATTCAGTATTTTTGGTGTTTATTTTTTCACTCAAAATTTCTTTTTAAAGGCTCTATAATAAAACTATAAAATAGGTAGCGGCTTGCCAAGAAACGCTAAATAAGCTGTTAGGCAATCCATCTTTTTCAAATAAAGTATCAACTTCTTATAACCGATTTTATTTTTGGCATTTTTCATAGTTTTAATCACTGCTTCCTTTAAAATAAGGGTTATTTTGTTCGGAATAGCTTTTACATGCCTCATCTTAGCTTTTAGCAGTAATCATGTCTTTTTAGATGCGGATTTAGTTTTGTATTTCTGATGTCATAAATAGTTTTTCCAGATAATAAAAACGCTATAATCAAGTTTATTTTGTTCCAAAGAAATTGTGGAATGAGATAATGTGTGTTGAATGCTAAAGAAGACATAACAAAACACTTTTCGATATATCTCTCTTGTGGGGAAACAGATTCGATGGAATTCACTTAATTGAATTTATTGGCATAATAAAAAGTTGGTGGGAAGATAGAGGAAGTTACCTTTAAAAAGAAAAAATAAATACAATAAAAAATAGCACAATATGCTTAGAAAACAGCACGATATATTGTTGAAATTGATTGGTGATATGGAAAGAGAAATTTACGAAATGAATCTTTTTTCATAAAATAACATAATTAAAAGAATTAAAAATTCTACAAAACATTGAATAATTCAAGCATGTATCGCTATGCAGAAAGAAAAACTTAATGACCGATCATGAAAAATGAGAAGTTTTATAAAACCTTACGAAGAGAGTAATCTAAACAATTAAATGCTTTTACGAAGATGCTTCTGAAGAGTTATCGAAATAAAGTCACAATATATGATAATTTTGCAAAGCCTTTTTTCGATTTTACGATATAAAAAGATAAATTATGATTATAAATCAACTTATTATGATTCTCCATGAGGAGCGTTCAATTGACATTTCCTCATGTTTAATGATTGAGAAAAAGTCAAATTTTTAAAACCAAAGTTATAGTTTATTGGGATAAGCTATAAAGCAGTTGAGTGATTTCTTATCTTGGGAATATGTTAATTTTATTATTATAAGAAACTTTATTTTTATCTTACAAAATCAATGGTTGTATATATTCCTATTCATTGTTAAGTATCCATAGGGATAAACTAATGAGTTGAATGTACGGCTTAGCTTCAAAATTTTGCTTTTCAATTTTATATATAAGATCATAAAATAATGACATTTTTTTACGTCTATTTTGTTTAATTTTTCGCTGTCAATTTTTAAAGGAAGTTTTTTGTATTTCATTTTGCTATTCCTTTTTCGTAATTTAGAGGAAAATTGACGATTTTCAGGGGAGGGGGTGGATAGAGTAAAGTTTGGTTTTATTGTTTTCACTTTTCCTAAATTTCATTAAGAGATGGTAAAAAGTGATGAGGAGGCTCTATTGATGGATGATGCTAAAAACGGTGATGTAGATGTTTTGGAAAAACAAGCAGCATTTTTATCGTCTGCTTTACCTTATATGCAAAAATATGAAAATGAAACGGTCGTGGTAAAATATGGCGGCCATGCTATGGGTGATCCTGCTTTGGGGCGAGCATTTGCGCGTGATATTGCTCTATTAAAGCAATCGGGGATCAATCCTGTTGTTGTTCATGGTGGTGGGCCTCAAATTGCTGAAATTTTAATGAAAATGGGGATTGAATCACGATTTGAAAACGGACTACGGGTAACCGATGAGCGGATCGTTGAAGTGGTTGAAATGGTTTTAGCGGGTTCCATAAATAAAGAAATTGTTGCTCTCATCAATGCTGAGGGTGAATGGGCAATAGGATTATGCGGCAAGGATGGCAATATGGTTTTTGCCGAAAAGGCTTATAAAACTGTCATTGATCCTGATTCGCATATTGAACGTGTTTTAGATTTGGGGTTTGTTGGTGAGCCTGTTGAAGTTGACCGCACATTGCTAGATCTTTTAGCATCTTCTGAAATGATACCAGTTCTTGCTCCTGTAGCTCCAGGACGCGATGGTAAAACTTATAATATCAATGCTGATATTTTTGCTGGAGCTATTGCTGGTGCATTAGAGGCTAAACGCCTTTTATTTCTCACTGATGTTCCTGGTGTTTTGGATAAACAAGGTAAACTTTTAAAAGAATTGACAGTTTCTGAAGCTGAGAAATTTATTAAAAATGGGACAATTTCAGGAGGCATGATTCCAAAAGTAGAGACTTGCATAAAAGCCCTTCAAAATGGTGTGGAAGGTGTTGTCATTTTAAATGGTAAAACTCCTCATTCTGTTTTACTAGAGCTGTTTACCGAACAGGGAGTTGGAACGCTTATTGTTTCATAAATTGTGGGGAAAATTGGAAGAGAAAGTTTTTCATGGTGAATCTAAAACAGTTTAAATATCCTTTATTAAGTAAGCCAGAATTGGCAATATTTACTGCGACAATATTGTGGGGCATTACATTTTTAGTCATTCACATTGCGGTACGCTATAGTGGTCCTCTGTTTTTTGTTGGATTTCGTTTTATTGTTGCATCTCTTATATGTGGGGTAATTTTTTGGCGCTCTATAAAAGGTATAACTGTTTATGAAGTTTTCGCTGGGATGGCAATAGGTTTAGCCATGTTTTTTGGTTATGCTTTTCAAGCAGCTGGACTTCAAACAATTATTAGTAGTCAGTCAGCTTTTATCACAGCGCTTTATGTACCGATGGTTCCAATCTTGCAATGGATTGTTTTTAAAAAACCTCCCCGTTTAGCTTGTTGGATTGGCATTATTTTCGCTTTTATTGGGCTTGTATTTATTTCAGGACAAAAGCCGGGAAATTTTGATTTTTCAAAAGGCGAAATTTTAACTTTGTTAGGCGCTTTAGCGATTGCTGGAGAAGTCATACTCATCGGAATTTTTGCGAACAAGGTTGATAGTCGGCGTGTAACCATTATTCAGTTATTTTTTAGTGGTTTTTTTTCATTTGCTTGTATGCCTTTGATGGGAGAAAGCATTCCTGAATTTTCGTGGGTTTGGTTTAATATTGGTATAGGATTGGCATTAATGAGTGCCATCATTCAATTAGCTATGAATTGGGCACAAAAGTCTATTTCCCCTACGCGTGCGACACTCATTTACGCAGGTGAACCGGTATGGGCTGGTATTGTTGGGCGTTTGGCTGGAGAACATTTATCTCCCTTAGCTTTATTGGGCGGTTTGCTTATTCTGATTGGGATCATTGTGGCTGAATTACAACCTTCACAATGGCGTAAAAAAAATAAAGCAATTAAAAAAATTGATTAGCTATACATTTTTTTATTATGATTTTATTGCATGAGATTTTTGCTTGTAGAGTTTTCCTTTTTGGAGCTTTTTTAATATTAAGATGATTAAGAAGTTCTATAAATTATTCCAGTTTTTGCATACCAAATTGGAGAAATAGTATACTTCTATCTGTTTGTCTAATTTCTAAACTGGGCAGACAATCTTCATTGAGCCAAAACATGAGGTGATATAAAGTTAAAAATTAACGCTCATCTTTACGATCATTTTTAAATTCGGCTTTAACAACTTTCAAAAACATCTACGGTAGTGTTTTTGAATAATGAAAATTACGCACTGTCGCACGTTGTTTCTTTTGTCCTTTAATAGAGTTACGCTTCTCACGCAAAATAGAACGCCCACAGTACCGCCCATAACGTTGTACATTAAAGCGTTTTTTTAAAGATAGTTTTCTCAATATACATCATATTCATTGACGGTCTGCATGAAGTATAGAAAAACCACAGAACATCATCATTTTACTTAAAATAAAAGGCACTAGCATTTTCTTTATCTGTTCTCAATATTACGATAGCCTTTGTCATTTGAAAGAGAGAGGCATTTTGACTCATTTCTTAAACGTTTTTATCCATACACTAGCTCTGTTTTATAATGGGGAAGCAAAAAATTTATTGATTCATTATGAGAAGATTTAATGAGAAGATTTAAAATGAGAGAGGCTCGCGATATTCAGAGTTTTCATTTAAATTGCAAAACAATAAACGATCATTATAAATCAATGCGTTATCCAATGAATCGAAGAGGATTGGTGTGTTTTATCTTTAATAGAAGAAGGAAGGAGTTGTATAAAAAGTATATAAAACATCACTCAATAGAGCACATTTCTAAAGTTTTAAAAATTGAGAAGAAACACCCTCGATATTCATATTATTGTATATAAGATTGCTAAAAAAGCAGATTATTGCGTACAAATAAAAAAGCATTTCTTGCGAATTTTATTGCAAGCCTAAGTGATATACACGCCCATCATATAAATATGATAATACATTGATTTATAATTATAATACAGCATTACTCACATTCAATTATGACCCTGAATACCGTAAAATTTTCTCACGTCAAATCATTTTCATGTTAAATCAATCCAAATCACTTTCTTACACGTCACAAGTGAGTGGGTGGGGACATGTGGGTAAAAACTGTAAAAGAAAAGCATATCTCTTATAAAATTTTTCAAATGTAAAGGATCGTCGCAATATTGAAGATTGGCAAAGTGTGTGATGGTGCCAGCTTACTACAGCATATGAGTTATCAAATAAGATGCGAAAAGATCATTTTAGCAGCCTTGGATTTAATTTAGCAAATAAAAGCCTCATTTTTTAGGCTATAAAAAGTTGTGTTTTGAGAGGCTTTTTAGGTTTATATTCTTTTGTAAGGAGCTGGAGCATAATTGGTCTTTGCGTTTTGTATTATTCTTTGCTAAATCGCCTTATATGACAATAGATCGTAATTATATTCGTAATTTTTCCATAGTGGCGCATATTGATCACGGCAAATCCACTTTAGCTGATCGTTTGATTCAAATAACAGGTGGGCTTGATACACGTGAGATGAAAGAACAAGTACTCGATTCCATGGATATTGAGCGTGAACGTGGAATTACTATTAAAGCACAGACGGTACGTTTACACTATAAGGCAAAGAATGGTGAAACCTATATTTTAAATCTTATGGATACACCAGGTCATGTGGATTTTGCTTATGAAGTTTCGCGTTCACTGGCAGCTTGTGAAGGTTCTCTGTTGGTGGTGGATGCAAGCCAAGGCGTAGAGGCGCAGACGTTAGCAAATGTTTATCAAGCCATTGATAATTCCCATGAGTTGGTTGTTGTTCTCAATAAAGTTGATCTTCCAGCAGCAGAACCTGAGCGTGTTAAAGAACAAATTGAAGATGTGATAGGCATTGATACATCTCAAGCAGTAGAAATATCAGCAAAAACAGGTTTGGGTGTTCCTGATGTTCTGGAGGCAATTGTTGCACAATTACCACCTCCACATACAGGCGATGTTGCAAATCCCTTGAAAGCAATGTTGGTTGATAGCTGGTATGACGCATATCTTGGTGTTATTGTTTTGGTACGGGTGATAGATGGTATTTTAAAAAAAGGCCAAACCATTCGTATGATGGGGACAGGAGCAAAATATCCAGTTGAGCGCGTTGGGGTTTTTACACCTAAAATGGTACAGGTTGATGAATTAGGACCGGGCGAGATTGGTTTTATCACTGCTTCTATCAAAGAGGTAGCAGATACACGGGTTGGGGATACGATTACTGAAGAGCGCCGTCCTTGTGAAAATGCTTTACCTGGTTTTAAGCCTGCGCAACCGGTTGTCTTTTGTGGACTTTTTCCAATTGATGCTGCCGATTTTGATGATTTGCGTGCAGCCATGGGCAAATTACGCTTAAATGATGCGAGTTTTTCTTTTGAAATGGAAACATCTGCGGCTTTGGGGTTTGGTTTTCGCTGTGGATTTTTGGGACTTCTGCATCTTGAAATTATTCAAGAGCGATTAGAGCGTGAGTTTAATTTGGATTTAATTGCGACAGCACCTTCAGTTGTTTATCGCATGAATATGAATGATGGTTCTGTTAAAGAGTTGCACAATCCAGCGGATATGCCTGATGTGGTTAAAATTTCTTCCATAGAAGAACCATGGATTCGAGCGACAATCATGACTCCTGATAATTATCTTGGGTCAATTTTAGAGCTATGCCAAGAGCGGCGTGGGGTACAGGTTGGTTTGTCCTATGTTGGAACCCGTGCTATGGTAACGTATGATTTACCACTGAATGAAGTTGTTTTTGATTTTTATGATCGGCTAAAATCGATTTCAAAGGGTTATGCTTCTTTTGATTATCAAATGACAGATTATGCAGAAGGTGATTTAGTTAAAATGTCTATTTTGGTGAATGGAGAGCCTATTGATGCATTATCGATGCTTGTTCACCGCACGATTGCAGAAAAGCGCGGGCGTTCAATGTGTGAAAAACTGAAAGATCTTATTCCTCAGCATATGTTTCAGATTCCAGTTCAAGCGGCTATTGGTGGTAAAGTTATAGCGCGCGAAACGATTCGTGCTTTGCGTAAAGATGTAACAGCGAAATGTTACGGGGGTGATGTTACGCGTAAGCGCAAACTTTTGGAAAAGCAAAAAGAAGGCAAAAAGCGGATGCGCCAATTTGGAAAAGTAGAAATTCCACAATCGGCATTTATTCAAGCGCTCAAAATGAACAAATAATGAAAAAAGGGGTATTTTCTCTCATTGATTGCGCTTTTGCTTTTGTCGATTGGTTCAGGTGTTTAAAGAACACTTTTAAATAGAATTGCGTCGTGCTTCATGTTCTTGTGTATTGCATAATGGTATCACTTTCTCACGTAAAACAGAATGCTTTAAACAAAATACATTTATGTTGCATATTGGCGTGCTCGTTTTCGTAAATCATCACTCAATACATCAAACTCCATTTCACAACGGGGGCTATGAAAAATATAACGTAAAATACACTGTGAATGATATAAAATCCATTTGGCATTACCGCTTTTACGCGTCAGAAAGGTGCAAAGCGCACCTATCATACTCTTTTTCAGCTCAAAATATTATGACAGTCCTTATCACTTGAGAGAATTCATTAAAGGTATTTCACTCTTTTCTTGAAGTGTTTCTTACCCACATACCAACTGTGTTTGTAACGAGCAAGGAAATGATAGTGATTGATTCACTATGAAAGGATTTGAAATGAGAGAATCCTTGTATTCGAGGTTATTATTCAAGTTAAAAAACGATGAAATATTATTATGAATTAATCTTGTGTCTAAGAACGTAAAAGATCATTAATAGATGTTTTTTCTCGTGTTTTTTGATCAACGCGTTTTACAATAACAGCACAATAAAGGTTTGGGCCTGCTTCACCATTTGGTAAAGGTTTTCCGGGGAGAGAACCTGGTACAACCACTGAATAGGCTGGTACTTCACCAATAAAAATTTCACCTGTTGTACGATCAATAATCTTTGTTGATTTTCCAATAAAGACTCCCATTCCCAAAACAGCACCTTCACGGATAATACAGCCTTCAACAATTTCAGAGCGAGCACCGATAAAGCAATGATCTTCAATGATTGTTGGATTTGCTTGCAGTGGTTCTAAAACACCTCCAATACCAACACCGCCAGAAAGATGGACATGTTTACCAATTTGTGCACAAGAACCAACGGTGGTCCATGTATCAACCATTGTGCCCTCATCGATAAAAGCACCAAGATTGACAAAGGATGGCATCAATATAACATTGGGTGCAATGTAAGCAGAATGACGTACAATGGCTCCAGGAACGGAACGGAAATCAGCACTTTTAAAATCTGCCTCTTGCCAACCAGAGAATTTTGAAGGAACTTTATCCCACCAATGTGTCCCATTGATTCCACCAGTAATAATTTGCATAGGATTAAGCCGAAAAGAGAGTAAAACCGCTTTTTTCAACCATTGATGAACATGCCATTGTCCATTTTTTTGTCGTTCTGCAACACGGATTTCACCTTTATCAAGAAGGTTCAATGCATGTTCAACACTCTCACGTATTTCGCCTTTTGTGGTAGTATCGATAGAATCGCGATCGTCAAAAGCTTGTTCGATAATAATTTCAAGTTGTGTGATATGGGTCATGACGAGAGTTCCGTTAAACAAGTTGAAAGCTTCAAGATTTATTCTCTATGAACTACGCGAAGAAATGTGTTCAGTCAATAAAACGATGAGGAAGTAGGACAGGTGCATGAAAAAAAGCTGTAAAGAAAAAAGAAAAAGGGAGCAAGAAAACTGGACGCCACTTCTCCATACGAAGGATGCTCTACAACAGATCCATAAAGTCTCTAATTCAGCACAGGTGCGTTCGTCTACTTATCGTTTAGCCTATATCGATCAAGATTTTATGATGCGTCCAGAGCTGCGTTCACAACGTATTAGTCTTGAATTTTTAAAGCCGGAAATAACCCTTAAAGAATATGATATTCAATCAACAGTTGTTTTATTTGGTGGTGCGCGTATTCCTGAACCTGGGCAAGCAGCGTGGGCTGCAAAGAATGAAATACAAAAGAAAAATTTGCATGCTATGTCACATTATTACGATGAAGCAAGAGAGTTTGCACGTTTGTGCTCACTTTATTCTGCTACGACACAATATCGTGAATTTGTGGTTGTTACAGGGGGCGGACCAGGAATCATGGAGGCGGGAAATCGTGGTGCTTGTGATGTTGGTGCCCCAACGATTGGCTTGAATATTATTTTACCACATGAGCAGGAGCCTAATTCGTATGTGTCACCGCATTTGTGTTTTAATTTCCACTATTTGGGGATGCGCAAAATGCATTTTTTAGTACGAGCGAAAGCCCTAGCCATTTTCCCTGGCGGATTTGGAACTCTGGATGAACTGTTTGAGACGTTAACTTTAGTACAGACGGGGCGTATGAAACAGGTACCAATTTTATTGTTTGGCAAAGAATTTTGGAGCAATACTGTCAATTTTGAGTATCTGTCTGCACAAGGTACAATTTCTCCTACTGATATTAATTTTGTGAAATTTGTTAATACAGCAGCAGAAGCTTTTGAAGAAATTCGTTCTTTTTATAAACTGCCTTAACGACTTTTGAGATGCTCACTCTTGAAGGATAATTAATACTCTACTTTGGTTAAATAAAGTCCTGAGGGGGGGGCAACAACACCACAACGTTTACGATCTTTAGCATGAAGAGCTGTTTCGAGATCTTGAGCTGTCCAACGTCCAATACCCACTTCCATGAGGCTTCCTGCGAATGAACGGATTTGATGATGAAGAAAAGAACGAGCTTGTGCATAAAGGAAAATTTCTTCACCTTCTCTTTGAATATCGAGACGTTCAAGGGTGCGAATAGGGCTTTTGGCTTGGCAATGTGCTGAACGGAAAGTTGTAAAATCATGTTGTCCTACAAGCTTTTGCGCAGCTTCATGCATGGCTTCAGCATGAAGAGGTTTTGGTATCCACCACACGCGTTTGGCATTTAAAGCTGGTGGAGAGCGACGATTAAGTATTTTAAAAAGATAATGGCGTTTTACAGCGGAAAATCGTGCATCAAAGTCATCAGGGACATTTTCTACATTTAAGATTGAAATCGCCTCTCCCTGTTTACGTAAAAGAGCATTGAGCGCGTCACGCACAGTATGGGAGAGCCAGTTTTTTTCAAAATCAACATGCGCAACTTGTCCCGTAGCATGTACGCCCGCATCGGTTCTTCCTGCTGTTGTTATGGTCAATTGTTGTCCACTAAAGCAAAAAATTGCTTGTTCAAGAGCTCCTTGTATCGTGTGAAGTTTTGCTTGACGCTGCCAACCAGCATAATTTGAACCATCATATTCAAGAGTGAGTTTAAAACGTGGCATCTTAAAAAACAGCAGAAATATGAGCACCTCGCAAAAAGGTTGCGCACTCAAGAATTTTACCGCCAGATCTTTGGAGAGAGGTTATTTCTATCCGTCCTTGCCCACAATGGATAATCAAAGAATCTGGTTCTATCCGTCCAATTTCAAGAGAAGGACCTGTTGTTAAACGACTATCAAGAATTTTTACACGTTCTTCTCGTCCACCGATATTCATATTGCACCAGCAACTAGGAGAGGGAGAGAGCGCGCGAATATGCCTATGAATAAACTCTGCAGGTTTTGTCCAATCAATGCGGGTCTCTTCTTTTCTAATTTTGGCGGCATAGGTGATGCCTTCTTCTGATTGTGGGGTCAGTTTAAGTTGTCCTTTTTCAAGAGTGGATAAAGTCTCTACCATAAGTTCTGCGCCAATATGTGAAAGTCTGTTTGAAAGCTCAGCAGTGGTGGTGTTATCAGTAATGGGGATGGAGCGAGAAAGAGCGATAGGCCCCGTATCAAGTCCTTCATCCATTTTCATGATCATGATACCTGTTTCTTTATCACCAGCCATAATTGCTCGTTGAATAGGCGCAGCACCACGCCAACGTGGTAAGAGTGAAGCGTGGGCATTAAAACAACCAAAACGTGGCGTTTCGAGAATAGCTTTGGGTAAAAGGAGTCCATAAGCCACCACAATAGCAGCATCAACAGAAAGTGCTGCAAATTGCTCCTGTTGTTCGATTGTTTTGAGTGTTTGAGGCGTGAAGACAGGAATGGATTTTTCTTTTGCTACGGTGTGAACAGCGGAGGGGATTAATTTAAGTCCTCGACGTCCTGCTGGACGAGGGGGTTGACTATAAACAGCAACAACATCATGACCTGCATCCAATAAAGCATGTAAAATAGGAACAGAAAAATCTGGTGTTCCCATAAAACTTAATCGTAAAGCCATTACAAAACTGCTTCCTGCATGTTTTTTTCTTTTGCGCGTTTTTTAAATTTTCGTATCACCATATCGCGTTTGATCTTTGAAATGTAATCAATAAAAAGGCGCCCATCTAAATGATCAATTTCATGCTGCAAGCAAGTTGCTAAGAGATCGTCTGCTTCAATTTCTGTTTGTTTTCCTTCACGGTTCTGATAGCGAACACGAAGGCGTTTAGGACGTTCAACCTCTGCAAAATAATCAGGAATAGAAAGACAACCTTCTTTGTAAATATTACGCTCATCTGAAAGCCATAAAATTTCAGGGTTGATAATAACAAGTGGTTTTTTCTGCTCATCTTCAGAATTTCCAGAGACATCTATAACCAACATACGTAGCGGTATACCAATTTGAATAGCAGCAAGACCAACGCCTTTAGCATTATACATGGTTTCCAACATGTCATCCGCAAGTTTTTGGAGAGCTGAATCGACCTGCTCAACAGGTTTGGACACTTCCCGTAAAATCGGATCAGGTAAAGTAACTAAAGATCTCATTGGCATAAGTAGAGATTAATCAATGGTTTGTTATTGGTCAATATTGAATAACGGATTCTTGCGTTTTTTTACAATAAGAGCGTTATATTACAATTTATGTTTGATTCGTTTTTTTCCATACTCGCTGGTGATTTTTTTTCTAAACTAATGCTTTTGCTTTTATTTATACTTGTCTGTTTGGCATTTTTTATGTTGATACATTCTCATCGAAAAAAAGCATTTTTGGAAAATGAAATTGCTGAACGCGCACGTGAGGCACAAATGCAGATGGCTACCTTGCTGAAAACACAAGCTGAAATGCAAGGACGAATGCAAACGATGGCGGAAATTTTTGGTCAACGGCAGGCTGAATTGAATAAATCACTCAGTGAGCAACTCAATGGGATGACAACAAGCTTAGGCCAAACACTTCAGGTACAGACCAAATCCACTTATGAAAATTTGAATCGTTTGCAAGAGCGTTTAGCAGTGATTGATGCAGCACAAAATAATATTCAATCGCTTACGGGACAAGTTGTTCAGTTGCAGTCCATTTTAAGCAATAAGCAGACGCGTGGTACTTTCGGTCAGGGGCGGATGGAAGCAATTATTGCCGATGCCTTACCAACAAATGCTTATGCTTTTCAGGCTGTTCTTTCCAATGGAAAGCGCCCAGATTGTCTCATTCATATGCCCAATAAAGCTCCTTCTCTTGTTGTTGATGCTAAATTTCCTCTGGAAGCTTGGAATGCTATGCGTAAGGCAGAATCAGCGCAAGAGCGTCAAGAGGCAGAACGCCAATTTCGTACCGATATGGAAGTTCATATTCGTGATATTGCACAGAAATATTTGATTCCTGGAGAAACCCATGACACTGCTTTCCTTTTTGTGCCATCTGAATCGATTTTCGCAACAATTTATGAGGACTTTGAGGCATTGGTACAAAAATCCAATAGAGCCCATGTGATTATTGTTTCACCATCTTTGTTGATGCTCTCTGTCCAAGTGGTACAAACCATTATGAAAGATGCGCGTATGCGTGAACAAGCGCATTTAATTCAATCAGAAGTAGCAAAATTGATGGAAGATTTTGGACGAATGGATACGCGTGTTCGCGCACTACAGAAGCACTTTCATAAAGCAGGTGAAGATATAGAGGGAATTTTGATATCGTCCTCCAAAATCATGAAACGGGCAAATCGCATTGAAACTGTCGAATTAAAAGAAAATTACTCTGAACCAACAAAAATGACAACATTGGCTCAGTCGCAAACATTGCGTTTTGCTGATGAGGAATAAAGCAAAGCAAGCTTCTTAGATATTACAAGTTAGATCATGTTCTTTATTGATTGGTAATCATTTTTTAGTATCTCTATCTTGTTTTATTTCTTAAACGAGAGGAATAGGAATATGCGACACCTTTTGTTTTTAGGGGCACTGGTGTTTTTGCTAGAGGGATGCGCAACAACCACTCCCATCCACACAAATAATGCTTGTGCTATTTTAGCACAAAAAAATGGTTTTTTTGACAATTGGGGTAAGGTGTCTCAAAGAGCGGAAATGCGCTATGGAATTCCTATGCCTATTATTCTTGCAACCATTAAGATGGAATCGAGCTTTCGTCACAATGCACGTCCTCCACGCAAAAAACTACTTGGTTTTATTCCATGGAAGCGTCGGTCGACAGCTTATGGTTATGCTCAAGCGCTTGATAGTACATGGGCAATGTATCTTCGCTCTACAGGAAAGTCTTTTGCATGGCGTACGAATTTCGCAGATGCTGCTGATTTTGTTGCTTGGTATCATAGCCAAAGTGTTCAACGCAATGGGGTGAGGTTTGATGATGCATATAGCCTTTATTTAAATTATCATATGGGGCATGGTGCTTATGCACGTAGTGGTGGGCATGTCAGTGCTGCGCTTTCACAGACAGCACAGCGCATGGCAAGGATATCGAGGCTCTATGAACAGCAATTAAAAAGATGTGGATGGCATTAGGGAAGATTTTTGAAAATCTCAATCAGGGAATTGATGGGATAAAATTATTCGAAAGCAAAATTCCACATGATATGATAAAATAGTGTCGTTTTCTGATCGTTCAATGAAATAAATTGTTATTTTTTAGAATAAACTCAAGCGACAGAAAGCTTTTGCAATACACAATATATTTGAAGATACTCTCGACATTTTTACTTCCTTTGTTAAAAAAAATTATAATAGAAACCATTTTCTATTTAGTGTTGGCATTTCGCATTGGGCTAAGTACTAGAGGTTATTGAAGAAAAATTTTAAAATATAATATCATTTTTTATTTTCATTATGCGTATTACTGGCTGATTATTATATGAATATTTTCTTTGTTAAGCGTATAAAATAGCAATTAAAACAAATGCAATTCGGGCATCATAAAAAGGGTAAAATATTCAATATAAAAAAACGAGAAATGCATTAAACGAAAAAACGTTGTTTTGTATAAAGAGGGCGCTACAGTCTTCAAAAAAACTAAGTGTATTTAGTATTGTATGAAATAAAACATAGTCGTCCATCCAGTTCATCTTAATTGAAAGAAGTTATCTTATTGTATTGTAAAAACACTCCCGTTTATAGGATGATAAGGTATATGCAACTTTATACACAATGAATATTCAGGGTAGGGAATATTCAGAGAAAGATTTGTAACGCCTATGAAGTAACAAGTCAGTCTCCAATGTTGTGATAGCTTTTGCATTTGAGAATATTTATGAGAAGCGTTTTTATTCTTTTTCTTAAATGGTTTAAGCATATTGATTTATAAAGATAATATATCGTTATTCATATTAAAGTAAGAATCTCGAATGGCGTAGGGTTTTATCGTTTCAGATCTCTTGAGGTTGAATCAATAAAACCATTGGCTTGCACATAACAAGCACAATGGGTATGTGGATAAAAACTGTGAAAGAAAAGACTAAAAATGTTTTTTTATGAACATACATTCTCAAATGTAAGAATTATCCGTAACATTGGGAATTAGCACATATAATGATAGCACCACTTTGCTCTTACACCTCGACCTTGTTTATGACGTGCAAGGAAAAAAATTAATTGATTCAATATATTATTTAAGTGTTAATATACCTTAGTATTGAGCAGGTATACGCTACTCAAGGTGGATAATTTTTAATTGGCAGAACATCTGATCAGGCTAAAAATACTCGAAAAAAGTTCTGATTCGCAATAATTGAGAAGTATATTTTAATATTTTATTCTCTACTCTTTGTTTAAGTACTTCATATCTTTTAAAAAGATACCGGTAACCAACATATTATGATATTTGTGGAAATATTGTGGTAAAGGAAATTCAAATTTTGTCCTTTAAGACAAGGCGCAGGTTAAACAGCTCATTTTCTATTTCTGTGCAAAGCATAAAAAATTATCTACTTTCACGGTTGCGACAGTAAATTTTATAATCCAACAAATGATTAAAAATGTATTATAATATCATTAAGATGCAAGGAACAGGCGCTATTGGAATGATAATTAAATAGCACATAAACCTTTTAAATTGATGCACACATCTTTTATTATAATTGATTCCCTTGATAGAACAGTTGGTCTTTTTGGTGGAGCTAAGCGGGATCGAACCGCTGACCTCTTGCATGCCATGCAAGCGCTCTCCCAGCTGAGCTATAGCCCCTATAAAAACAAATTGTCCCAAAAAGACAGTATACAATTCCAGCTTTTCTAGAACGATCAAAATTGAAGATCAAGAAGAATTTACATTCAATAGAAAAGATGTCCTCTTTTACTTCTTTTAAGCATCGTCATCATTAGAAACACCGCCTCCGAGAATATCAGTAACGTCATCATCTTCATCGTCACCATCATGAGACAAAAATGTATCATCATCATCACCAAGATCTACATCACTATCTTCTAAATCAGGAAGATCGTCATCTTTAGAATCCACATCATCATCTTCAAGAAGCATAAAAGCAGATTTTTCAAGTGCTGTATCAAGCTCTTCAGTATCAACTTCTTCTTCATTATTTGCTTCCGCTGCTGCAACTTCAAAGTAAGAACGCGGATAAGAAATCCCTGTATAGGGCGACACAATAGGATCGCGATTTAGATCGTAAAATTTTTTTCCTGTTTCTGGATCAACACGTTTAGTTCCAAGTTCTTGTTTTGCCATAAACCGTGCCTCTTTGATTAACTATTATTCCATTAAAAGATAAATTTTATGGTGCTTAATCGAAAAATAATACCTTTGTCAAAGATAAATACACTGTTCCACAGTGATTTTTTCATGACGTCTTTTAAAGCATGTGCTAAAGGATGCACAATTTCATAAAAGTTAGATAGAATTAAATAGAATTTCCATGCAAAAAGCAATCCCTATAACCACCTATAAATCGAGTAGTCTCTCTGGAAAAATTCAAATACCAGGAGATAAATCAATCTCTCATCGCTCTCTTATATTGGGAGGATTAGCAAGTGGTGAGACATATATTCATGGATTACTTGAAAGCGCTGATGTACTCAATACAGCTGCTGCTATGCAAGCTATGGGTGCCTGTATTATTAAAAAAGAAGACTTTTGGATCATACGAGGAACAGGGAATGGTTGCCTTTTAGCTGCACAAAAACCTTTAGACTTTGGAAACGCTGGAACAGGTGCTCGTTTGGTTATGGGAATGGTTGGTCCGTATCATATGAAAACAACCTTTATTGGTGATGCTTCTCTCTCTAAACGTCCAATGGGACGTATCCTTGATCCACTGCGTCTCATGGGGGTTGAAATTGAGGCAACGCGCGACGATCACCTTCCTTTAACGCTTTATGGTCCGAAAATGGCTAATCCGATTCGTTACCGTGTTCCAATAGCTTCCTCCCAAATTAAATCAGCAATCCTGCTTGCTGGACTCAATACCGCTGGCATTACAACTGTTATTGAACCAGTTCTGACACGAGATCATACGGAAAAAATGTTAAAAGCATTTGGTGCGCAACTTGAAATAGAAAAAGATAACGAAGGTGCGCGTTTGATTCATCTTAATGGTCAACCCCATCTTACTGGACAAACGATTCATATTCCGGGGGATCCTTCTTCTGCTGCTTTTCCAATTATCGCAGCCCTTCTTGTAGAAGACTCTGATATCACCATTGAAAATGTTTTGATAAATAACTCTCGAATAGGACTTATCGAAACATTGTGGGAAATGGGTGCTCAAATTGAATTTTTGAACCGACGTCAAACAGGTGGAGAGGATGTTGCTGATCTACGGATAAAATCATCGGTCCTTAGAGGCGTTACGGTGCCCAAAGAACGTGCTCCATCGATGATAGATGAATATCCTGCTTTGGCAGTAGCAGCAGCCTTTGCAGAAGGCAAAACAGTTATGCTAGGAATTGAAGAATTGCGTGTAAAAGAATCAGATCGATTGTCTGCTGTTGCTCAAGGATTAAAAATTAATTGCGTAGACTGTGAAGAAGGTCAAGATTTTCTTATTGTTTATGGAAAAGGTTCTGCCAAAGGTTTGGGGGGTGGGTATGTTGCCACACATCTTGATCATCGAATTGCTATGTGTTTTCTCATTTTTGGGCTTGTATCAGAAAAACCTGTTACCATTGATGATAAACGAATGATCGCTACGAGCTTTCCAGAATTTATTCCTTTTATAAAACAACTTGGGGGAAAAATCGCTTGAAGCCTTTTGTTATCGCCATTGATGGACCTGCAGCCTCAGGCAAAGGAACCTTAGCACGCAAAATTGCTGCACATTATCGCCTTCGCCATCTCGATACTGGTCTTACTTATCGTAGTGTTGCTCATACGCTTTTACAACAAAATTTAGCTCTTAATGATGAAAAAAATGCTATTATTTATGCTAAAGAACTTGATTTTAATACCTTAAATCCTTCTCTTCTTTCTTCTCATGAACTTGGTGAAGCGGCTTCAAAAATAGCAATTAATCCTGCTGTACGCAAAATTCTTGTCGAAAAACAACGCAACTTTGCTAAAGTTTTGCCCGGCTGTGTGCTTGATGGGCGTGATATCGGAACTATTGTTTGTCCTGATGCCGATATCAAGTTTTATATTCTAGCCAATGTTCAAACACGCGCCAAACGCCGCTACCAAGAGATTTTAAAAAAAGGTGTTCAAGCAAATTATCATGAAATCCTAGCTCAACTTGAACAGCGCGACAGTCGCGATATAACGCGCAAACAAAGTCCACTAAAACCAGCAAAAAACGCCCACTTGCTTGATACGTCAGAATTGAGTATAGAAGCAACATTTGAAATTGCATGCAGTTTTGTTGATCCAATCATAAAAATGCATATAATTGGATAAATTCGTTAAGGTAACTTCCAGCCTAGCGCTAACTTTTTTCCTTTATTCAAGGAAAAGGCTAGGGAGTTACTTATGTTAACACTAACCTAGCGCTCATACCTTATAATACAAGGTATATATTAGGAGTTCTTATGTCACAATACAATCCCACAACAGCGGATTTTGAAGCCCTTTTAACAGAATCTTTTCAAACTAATGATCTTAATGAAGGATCTGTTGTTAAAGGTCGTGTTATTGCAATCGAAAAAGACATGGCCATTATTGATGCTGGTCTTAAAGTCGAAGGACGTATTCCTCTCAAAGAATTTGGAGCTAAAGCAAAAGATGGTTCTTTGCAAGTTGGCGATGAAGTTGAGGTTTACATTGAACGCATTGAAAATGCGATGGGTGAAGCTGTTTTATCGCGTGAAAAAGCACGGCGCGAAGAAAGTTGGGTCCGTTTGGAGGAAAAATTCAATGCTGGTGCACGCGTTGATGGAGTGATCTTTAGCCAAGTAAAAGGTGGTTTTACAGTCGATCTTGATGGTGCCGTTGCTTTCTTGCCTCGCAGCCAAGTTGATATTCGTCCCATTCGTGATGTTTCACCCCTCATGCATAATTCACAGTCCTTTGAAATTTTGAAGATGGATCGTCGTCGTGGCAATATTGTGGTTTCACGTCGCACTGTTTTAGAAGAAAGTCGCGCTGAGCAACGTTCAGAAATCGTACAAAATCTTGAAGAAAACCAAATCGTTGAAGGTGTGGTGAAAAATATTACAGATTATGGTGCCTTTGTTGATCTTGGTGGGATTGATGGTCTCTTGCACGTTACAGATATGGCATGGCGGCGTGTTAATCACCCATCTGAAGTGCTCACAATTGGCCAAACGATTAAAGTGCAGATTATTCGCATTAATCAAGATACGCACCGTATTTCTCTTGGAATGAAACAGCTTGAAAGTGATCCTTGGGAAAGCATCAGTGTCCGGTATCCGATTGGTAAAAAAATTACGGGTGCTGTTACCAACATTACTGATTACGGTGGTTTTGTTGAAATTGAACCAGGAATCGAAGGGCTGATCCATGTTTCTGAAATGAGCTGGACAAAGAAAAATGTTCATCCTGGAAAAATTCTGTCTACATCACAAGAAGTAGAAGTGGTTGTTCTTGAGATTGATCCTTCTAAACGGCGTATTTCTCTTGGCTTAAAACAAACATTTGAAAATCCATGGGAAGCTTTTGCCAATAAATTTCCTATCAATTCGCAAATTGAAGGAGAGGTTAAAAATAAAACAGAATTTGGTCTGTTTATTGGGCTTGAAGGCGATGTTGACGGTATGGTTCATTTGTCTGATCTTGATTGGAACCGTCCTGGTGAACAAGTTATTGATACTTATAATAAAGGCGATATCGTTAAGGCTGTGGTCCTTGATGTTGACATTGAAAAAGAGCGCATTTCTCTTGGAATTAAGCAGCTTTCCAGCGATAAAGTTGGAGAAGCAGCTGCTTCTGGCGAATTGCGAAAAGGTGCAGTTGTAACATGCGAAGTGATTGCTGTTAACGACAATGACATTGGTGTGAAATTGATTGACCACAACCTTGAGACAACCATTCGGCGTGCTGATCTTGCGCGTGATCGTGATGAGCAACGTCCTGAGCGTTTCGCAATTGGGCAAAAGGTTGATGCTCGCATCACAGCATTTGATAAAAAAACACGTAAAATTTCAGTATCGATTAAAGCTTTAGAAATTGCAGAGGAAAAAGAAGCTGTTGCACAATATGGTTCTACAGATTCAGGTGCTTCTCTTGGTGATATTCTGGGTGCAGCTTTGAAAAAACAAGAACAAGATTAATCATCAATCATTAAAGTTGGTTTTATTATTAAGGTCACTCATTAGGAGTGACCTTTTTATTTTATAAAAAAATTGTCTGCTTATTTTTAAATTATTGAAACAAAAATTATAAATGCTTGCAAATAAAAACAAAAAGTTTGTTTTTTGTCTAACAACGGTTCACTATTCAGATAAAATGCTTAAAATTTAAATAAAAAACAATGTAATTGAATAACAATGGGACACTATGACGTGCATAATACCTTTCATAAAGTGCTTTTTTTCTCAAAAAGAGAAAAAAGATCATTTTATTAATACGGATTTTCCTCTTCGTGCAATTTATAAGGTACAGGAAGATCTTTATAACTTAGGGCATGATATAGCTTCTGGTAAAGAAATTTTACTCCCTGAATATGAAGGAGTAGGAGATTTTCGCAAGAGATTGAATGAAAATGCTAAACTTATTCTTCATGCCTTTCATACCAGTGATTTTGCTGCCCGAAATGATGAAACCATCGCACCATCTGCTCAATGGCTCATTGATAATCATTACACCATTGATAAAACCATACAAAAGCTACGTCGTAATCTACCCAAGTCCTTCATAAAGCAACTTCCTCTTTCTACACACAAAGCCGGAATACCACGAATTTTTGCTTTAACTTGGCTTTATATTGCGCATACCGATAGCAGCTTTTCACAAGAAACACTCACTGCTATGACCAACGGATTTCAAGAAATTTGTGCGCTCACAATTGGTGAATTGTGGGCTCTTCCTTCAGTTATGCAAATGCTGCTCATTGAAAATGTCCGTCGTCTTTCAGTACGTATCGAAAAAGCGCGACATATGCGCCATCTTGCTAGTCAAGTAGCTGATAAAATTTCTCTTGTAGAAAATAAAACAAATCTACACTCTCTTTTTACGCAGTATAAACCATTTACTGTTGATCCAACTTTTTCAGCACATTTATTCTATCGCCTGCGCAGTGCATCTGTCGATTCAACCGTAGCATTAACTTGGCTTGAAAAGCAATTGAAAAGCCAAGGCAGTAGCTTAGAGATTGCAACAGCTGATGAACATACCCGACAAGCAGCAGATGGTGTGACCATGGGAAATATTATCTGTTCTCTTAAAGCTATAGATGATGTTGATTGGACAGCATGGTTTGAAACAGTGAGTTGTGTCGATTCTATTTTGCGTAAAAATAGTGATTTTTCTGAAATTGATGCTCACTCACGCAATATTTATCGACAAGTCATTGAAAAAGTTTCTCGCTTTTCGCCTCTTAGTGAACTGGAAGTTGCACATAAAGTTGTAGAAATGGCAAATTCCACTTCTAAAGATATGCCTCATCATTCTTGTGTGGGGTGGTACCTTGTTGATGATGGTCGTGGCATATTTGAAAAGGCTTGTGGGTATATTCCGCCCTTTCTCATAAAATGGACACGCGCTTCCTGTTGCTCAAAATTGAGAGTCATCGCCGTTCCTGTCTCTTTTCTGACGCTTGCTCTTTTGCTGGTAATTTACGCCCTTTTACAGCTATCTGGCATGACACAATGGATGTCTTTTTGCTTTACTGGATTGGCGCTTTTTCCTGCTATCGATGCTGCTTTTGCTTTATTTAACACTGTTGTTTCGTGGTTTGTCCCATCAAAACAACTCATTGGTTATGAATATAAAGAAGGTATTCCAAAACATGCACGGACAATGGTTGTTGTACCTACTTTGATGACATCACGCGCTGACATTGATGAACAAGTGCGCAATCTTGAAGTGCACTATCTTTCCAATCCTAAAGGTGCCATTCATTTTGCACTCATTACAGATTGGGTGGATGCTCCATTGAGAGAAACGCAAGATGATCTTGATTTATTGCACTATGCGCAAAAGAGTATTGATAAACTCAATAGTCGTTATCATCGTGATAAACTTCCGCTTTTTTTCCTTTTACATCGCCGACGCCTTTATAATACAAGCGAAAAATGTTGGATGGGATGGGAACGAAAGCGAGGAAAACTTCATGAACTTAATCGGCTCTTAAGAGGCGATAAAAATACAAGCTTTTATCCTCGCAATCCACATCTTCCTATGGATTGCCGTTTTGTTATGACGCTGGATTGTGATACACGTCTTACTCCAGAGAGCGTCGCGAAACTTGTTGGAAAGCTTAACCATCCACTCAATTATCCCGTTTTTGATCCACAAAGTGGAAAGGTTGTAAAGGGCTATAGCATTTTACAACCACGCATTATTCCTTCTCTTACAACAGGAAAAAAAACATCAATTCTCCAACGGGTTTTTTCTATCAACCGTGGCATTGATCCTTATGTTTTTGCTGTTTCTGATACTTATCAAGATCTTTTAGGAGAAGGCACCTTTATCGGTAAAGGTCTTTATAATATTGATGCATTTGAACAAGCACTTGATGGAAAAATTAAAGAAAATACTATTCTTAGTCATGATCTCTTAGAAGGAGGTTATGCTCGTACTGCTCTGGTAAGTAGCATAGAAGTCATTGAAGACTATCCAACCGCTTACAATATTGATGTTATGCGTTATCATCGTTGGGTCCGCGGTGATTGGCAGCTTTTGCCTTATCTTTTTCCCCACCGTCAAATAAGTTCCGTGACGCGTTGGAAAATGCAGGATAATTTACGTCGTTCTCTCACTCCACTTATGTGGTTAATCGCAGCATTTGCAGGATGGGCTTTTTTGTCTTTAAAGAGTGCAATCGTCTGGCAACTATTCTTGTTGTTTAGCTCCTTCATTTCACCCATTCTATGTGTATTAAAAACGCTTGTCTCATCCAATATAGATCATTCTTTGCGTGGACATTTTCAATTAATTTGGAACAAAATTGCTCTTACAAGCGCTGATATATTTCTTAAAACGACGTTTCTTGCTCATTCGGCGTATTTTATGACCGATGCGATTATTCGTACACTCTATCGTATGACGATTTCAAAACAGCATCTTCTTGAATGGAAAACTTCTGCCGCAACAAAATCAATACCCAATAGTTTGCGTTTCTATGTTTTTACAATGGCACCAGCATCGCTTATTGGTATTCTTACTATAGCACTCCCTCTTTTTTCTGATAGTTTTGCAAGCTTGGTTGCTTTGCCTTTTGGGATAGCATGGTTTTTTTCACCCTTCATTGCTTGGATTGTGAGTCAACCTTCAACCTTTCAAGATAGCCTTGATCTTTCTTCAAAAGATGAAAAAAAACTCCGTTCTATTGCACGGCGGACATGGCTTTATTATGCAACCTTTGTCAATGCACAAAACAACTATTTGCCTCCCGATAATTTTCAAGAAGATCCTGAACCTCTTGTTGCTCAACGTACATCGCCTACGAATATTGGGGTTTATCTCCTTTCTATTATTGCTGCACGTGATTTTGGTTGGATTGGTTTTGAAGAGACCATTACCCGTATTGAATGTACATTACGCTCTCTTGCAAAAATGGAAAAGTTCCGCGGTCATCTCTATAATTGGTATGAAACGGATACACTCAGGCCTCTTTTGCCTACTTATGTATCAACCGTTGATTCAGGAAATCTTGCCGGTCATTTGGTAACACTCTCTTCTGCCTTAAGTGAATGGGCTGAAAAACCTCATGTTTTTTTTCAAAGTGATCGAGAAGGCTTATCGGATGTTCTTGCTATTCTTGAAGAAACTGTCAGAGAAATTCCAGATCATCAACCCAGTTTACGCTCTTTACGCCAAAAAATCGAAGAAAACATCACTCGTTTTCATGATTCTATCTTCACTTTTATAGAACAAGAAAATACGATTCCTTCTCACATCATAGATCTTTCACTTGCAGCCCATGATATTGTGCACTTAGTCGGTGAACTTGACCACAAAATTCAAACGATAGAATCTGCTCGTGCGCTTTCTTGGGCTAAATGCCTTATCGACACCTGTAACGCTCATCATAATGATGCGACTGCTCATTGTGATACTGAAAAATTACGTAAAAAACTAAACAGGCTGGCTATAGCGGCAAGGCAAATAGCCTTTGATATGAAATTTGACTTTTTAGAACAGCCTAAACGGCATCTCTTATCCATTGGATATCGTGTTCAAGAAAACAAACTCGATGAAAATTGTTATGACCTGCTTGCTTCAGAAGCACGTCTTGCAAGCTTTTTTGCCATCGCAAAAGGAGATATAAAACTTAAACATTGGTTTCGTCTTGGTCGACTTCTCGTACCCATAGGTGGGAAAGGTGCACTCCTATCATGGTCTGGATCAATGTTCGAATATCTTATGCCATCTCTCGTAATGCATGAACCTTTAGGATCTCTCCTAGATCAAACAAATCGATTGATTATTCGTTGTCAAATACAATATGCCCATAAACGGGAATTGCCATGGGGTATTTCAGAAGCCGCATTTAATGCTCGCGATCATTTAATGAATTACCAATACGCTCATTTTGGTGTTCCAAACCTCGGACTCCAACGTGGTCTTTCACGCAATGCTGTCATTGCTCCCTATGCCAGCCTTCTAGCGGCACAATATGCTCCTGCTTGCGCTGTCGCTAATTTAAAACGACTCCGTGATCTTGGAGCTTTAGGAACATATGGTTATTATGACTCTGTTGATTTTACTCCAACACGTGTGAAAACAGGGGAAAAATACGCCATTGTACGCAATTATTATGCGCATCATCATGGCATGTCTATTCTTGCTCTTAACAATGTTATTTTTCAAGGGCGAATGCGTGATCGTTTTCACCGTGATCCCGTTATTGAAGCAACACAATTGCTCTTACAGGAAAGAGCGCCTCATCTCATTCCTATTATTCATACCAAAGCTGTTAATCGTATGCGCAATAAGTCTCAAGCATTTGACGCAGCCCCTTTGCGCATTATTACAAACCCGTTACTCAAACCACGAGCAACTTTACTTTTGTCTAATGGCTTTTATTCTACCATGTTAACAGCGAACGGTTCTGGTTACAGTCGTTGGCACGATTATGCGATTACGCGCTTTATTCCTGATGCAACAGAAGATCAACAAGGTACTTTATTCTTCTTACGTGATACGCATAGTGGACGGTGGTGGTCTGTTACTGGTGAGCCAACACGTGTTATTGAAGAAGACGCTGTCAGCATTTTTACAGATGAAAAGGCTGAATATACAAAAATGGTTGATGGTATTAAATCAACACTTGAATGTCTTATTACATCTGAAGGATGTGGCGAAGGGAGACGTATTCAACTGATGAATACGACAAATAAAGACCGACTCATTGAAGTGACTTCTTATGGTGAATTAGCACTTGCCACGATGGATACAGACCAAGTTCATCCTGTTTTTTCCCGTATGTTTATAGAGACAGAAATTACTGAAGAAGGTAAAACAATTTTTGCCAAAAGGCGCAAACGCTCGCCTAGTGACCCTGAAATCTATGTTGCTCATTTTGTTTCTAGTACAACAGATATTCTCCAAGAGACAGAAGCTGAAACAGATCGCTCTCTGTTTATTGGTCGGGGGCGATCCATTCATCGTCCTGCTGCATTTGACCAAAATGCTCGTTTCAGTAACAGTCAAGGTTGTGTTCTTGACCCTGTTATGTCATTGCGATGCCGTATAAAAATTCCAGCCCATGAAAAAGCAGAACTTATTTTTTGGACTTTTGCTGCTCATACAAAAGAAGCGCTAAATAATCATATTAAACATTATCGACAACCTGATATGTTTCAAAAAGAACTTTCAATGGCATGGACGCGCTCACAAGTCGCACTGTATCAGAGCGGAACCCAGCTTAAAGAAGCTATTGTCTATCAAAAATATGCAACACCACTTATTTATCCAGAAAGAACGTGGCGTCTTCCTTCTGAAATATTAGCAAAAACGCTAGGAAAACAGTCTAATCTTTGGCCCATGTCTATCTCAGGAGACAATCCACTCTGTCTTCTTAGATTAAATAACGAGGGAAATATAACTGTACTGCGCGAGCTCCTTAAAGCACATGAATATTGGCGTATGCGTGGACTCATTGTTGATTTGGTCATTCTTAATGAACAAACATTTTCTTATATACAAAGTACACAACGCGCTCTTGAGTGGGTCTGTGAATCTTATTATCACCACACGCAAAAAGCAGATGAACGCCAACATATTTTCATGCTTCGACGCGATCAAATGAGTGAACAGAGTTTTAAAACGCTTCTTGCATCAGCGCGTATCGTTCTTGATGCCCAAAATGGCTCTTTATCTGAACAACTTAAACGACTTGATGAGAATGATTTTAATCTCACAGTTCGTAAAAATTATCAAGAACCTTATGATCAATTAGACTTGCCAAGATATAACGAAGGACAGCAATTTACAACACAAACTGAACAAAATCTTTTTTCTTCCATTGGTCTTATTAGCCAACAAAAACCATCCTCTTTTCTCCCAAATGGAGAAGATCTAAGATATTGGAATGGTTACGGTGGTTTTAATCAGCACAATCATTATGTAATACGTCTTCATGGACGTACCACTACACCGCATCCGTGGATTAATGTCATTGCTAATCACAGATTTGGTTTTCATGTCTCTGCTGAAGGTGCAATTTTTACTTGGGCTAACAATAGCCGCGATTATCAACTAACTCCTTGGGCGAATGATCCAACGTCTAACCGACCAGGAGAAGCTCTTTATCTGGTTGATCGCCAGTCTTTAAAACGTTTCTCACCCGTTTCTACTGTTGAATGTGACGAAAATATTGTCTATGAGGCGTGTCATGGGTTTGGATTCTCAACTTTTAAATCAACACATTCAGAAATCGCATTAGAATTGACTCATACACTTGATCCCGAAAAACCTATTCGCTTTTCACGTCTTATCCTTACGAATGAAGGGAAAAAACCACGCAGTTTACGCCTTTATAATTATGTTGAATGGGTTTTGGGAAATGTCCGTACAAAATATGCCCCCTTTATTGTTTCCTCTTATGAGACCAGATGGGGTGCACATTTTATTCAAAATCCCTATCACATCGAGAAATCTCAACAAGTTACATTTTTATCAGCGTCCGAAATGCCAACCAGCACTACGACCAATCGCGCTGAATTTATTGGTGCAACGGGAACCGTAACACGTCCAAATGCGATCCGTAAAGCCGCTGCTCTTTCGAATACCATTGAAGCAGGATGTGATCCTTGTTCAGCATTCGCCTATGATATTGATCTTCAACCAGGGCAAACAAAAGAAATCATCTTCTATCTTGGCAGTGCTGAAAATAGGCAAGAAGCTGAAAAATTACTCAATCAAGTACGTGCAAGTGATTTTGAAATTCAGCTCACAAAACAAAAACAGCAATGGAGTGATTTTGTTTCTCCTTTCCAAGTCAAAACACCTGATGCTTCTTTTAATCTTATGGTCAACCATTGGCTTCCTTATCAAATCTACGCATGCCGCATCATGGCACGCGCAGGCTTTTACCAAGCGAGTGGTGCATTTGGTTTTCGTGACCAGTTACAAGATAGCTTGTCTTTGTTATTGCTGGAACCACAATTAGCACGTGAACAATTGTTAAATGCAGCAGCGCACCAATTTCTTGAAGGTGATGTGCAACATTGGTGGTTGCCTGACACAAATGCTGGTGTTCGTACATACATTTCTGATGATATCGTTTGGCTTGCATATGCAACAGCTCTTTATGTCACTACCACTGGTGATGACGCTTTTCTTGATACGCTCATTCCTTTTATTGAAGGTGATGTTCTCAAAAGTGGGCAACAGGATGCTTATTTTCAACCCACCCAATCCCCAAAGGTTGCAACAGTTTATGAACATTGTGTTTTAGCTTTAGACCTTGCCATTAAACGCTGCGGACCACATGGTCTCCCTCTTATTTTAGGTGGGGATTGGAATGATGGCATGAATTTGGTCGGTGTGGAAGGAAAAGGCGAAAGCATTTGGTTAGGATGGTTTCTTGGGTACACATTACAAGCATTTATCTCTTTAGCCAAAAAACGTGCTGACAATAGCCATATGCAAATATGGAGTACGTACCTTGAACATTTAACAAAATGCCTAGAGAAAAATGGTTGGGATGGTGCTTGGTATCGACGTGGTTATTTTGATGATGGAACACCTCTTGGCTCTAAAATCAATGATGAATGTCAAATTGATACCATTGCTCAATCTTGGGCTATCATTTCTCAAATGGCATCGCCTGAACGTCAAAAACAAGCAATGACATCAATGTTGGAACATCTCTATGATAAAAAAGGCGGACTCATTCGCCTTTTTTGGCCGCCTTTTGATAAAAGTACGCTCGAGCCTGGTTATATAAAAGGTTATCCTCCAGGAATTCGAGAAAATGGTGGTCAATACACGCATGGTGCCATTTGGAGTATTTTTGCGTTGGCTGAAATGGAACAAAACGATAAAGCTTATGCTTTATTTTCTATGATAAACCCAATTACCCATGGACAAGATCCTGAAATTTATCGTGTTGAACCTTATGTAATGGTCGCAGATATTTATGCTGTTGAACCACGATGTGGTCAAGGCGGTTGGACTTGGTATACAGGTTCAGCCGGTTGGTTTTATCGCGCCGCAACACAAGCTATTCTTGGAATACAGCGTCAGGGAGACCTATTGTTTTTGCAGCCACATTTACCCTCTATTTGGCCAAAATATGAAGCAACAATGAAGTTTTATGATGCCGTTTATTGCATTAAAGTAAAATGGGGACCTAAAAATATGCTCTATATTAATAGCAAAGAATATACCGAAGTTCATATAGGGATAAAGTTACAAAAAACAGGTCAGCATGAAATTATACGTATTGTCAAATCTTAAAGATTAAAGATGAAAAAAGAGATCAGACTTTTTATTCTTGTCCAAAACTGTAGAGTTGTTATATTGCACCGCCTATATTAGCCGTGTTGGTGCATAATATTTTAGATTTTATGAAAATGAAAGAAAAAGGTTATGAATCATCCGGATATTGCTAGACGTGTTTACAATCACACTTGGAAACTTGATCCCATTATTCGGTCACTTCTTGATACGGATTTTTATAAGCTTCTAATGGTGCAGATGATTTGGGGGTTATATCCTAATGTTAATGTTACTTTTTCCCTCATAAATCGCTCTAAAACAATACGTCTTGCCGACGATATTGATGAGAGTGAATTGCGTGCCCAACTTGATCATGCTCTTAGTTTGCGCTTTACAAAAAAAGAAATGATTTGGCTTGCTGGTAATACATTTTATGGACGCAAACAAATTTTTGAACCGGATTTTCTTCAGTGGCTTGAGAATTTTCAACTTCCAGAATATGAACTCACCCGCAAAGATGGCCAATATATCCTTCATTTTCATGGACCCTGGGCCCATAGTTCCATGTGGGAAATTCCTGCCCTTGCTATTATTAGTGAATTACGTTCACGTGCTGCTCTCAAAAAACTAGATCGTTTTGCTCTTGATGTACTTTATGCGCGTGCTAAAGCAAAAATGTGGAGTAAAGTTGAACGTCTCAAAAAATTGCCTGATATTAAAATATCTGACTTTGGGACAAGGCGTCGCCATTCTTTTTTATGGCAGCGCTGGTGTGTGGAAGCATTAAAAGAAGGCATTGGTCATTCTTTTACTGGAACTTCTAATGTTCTTCTTGCCATGGATACGGATTTAGAAGCTCTTGGAACCAATGCACACGAATTGCCTATGGTTATTGCGGCTCTCAGCAACAATGATGATGAATTACGCAGAGCTCCGTATCAAGTCTTGCAAGATTGGAATCGTTATTATGGTGGAAATCTTCTCATTGTATTACCTGATACCTTTGGTACAGAAGAATTTTTACGCAATGCACCAGATTGGGTCGCTGATTGGACGGGTTTCAGACCCGATAGTGCGCCTCCTATTGAAGGTGGTGAACGTATTATTCAATGGTGGAAAGAAAAAGGAAAAGATCCACGCAAAAAACTTTTAATTTTTTCTGATGCTCTTGATGTCAATACAATTGAAAAAACCTATCATCATTTCTATGGTAAAGTGCGCATGAGTTTTGGATGGGGCACGGATCTTACCAATGATTTTACAGGCTGTGCACCTCAGGAAATCGAAACTCTTGATGCTCTTTCCCTTGTTTGTAAGGTGACCTATGCCAATGGTCGACCAGCCGTAAAACTTTCAGATAATCCTGAAAAAACGATCGGTGATTCAAAAGAAGTACAACGTTATCTCAATTTTTTTGGTAATAAAAAGCGAATTGCTAGACCTATAAAGACATAGTTTCCGGTTCTTTAAAACAAGTATATTGATCCATCATATTGTTTATAAGATTGATTTTTGTCCTACCCTAAGGACGAGGATTCTTAACCTTTGCTGGTTTGTAAACAGTTCGGCTGTTTTTGAGCAGATTCTACTTGGCCTACCACGCATACGCTTCACTTACATAAGGCGCGATAGATAAGACTTAAAAATATTTACGACGCATTAAAAAAATACTTAACGTGCCAAGGAAGTTTAGCCAAGGAGATTTTCTCATTTTAACCCTGTTAAATCAAGCACACTCATCTCCTTGCATGTATGAAGGTTTTCAAGTTCTAAGGGTTATTGTTGTAGTTTGACAGTAGGTTTTATACTAAGTGGGAAGAGGTTGGATTAAGTAGGAATACGTGGTAATTTGTTGTTTTTATGTACAATTTTGACCATTCAATGCGCGTTTTATCAAAATAGATTTTGACACCTAAAATTGCAAAAATTACCGAAAATCAGAAAAAAGTGCGTTTCCATAAGTAAAAATGAGAAAAGGCTTTCAAAACCCTTTGAGAACATCTTTAAACTCTTTGAAAAAAATAAATTGGTACAAAATCTAGTGTCAAAATATACAAAACCAGATGACAAGCTATAATTGTAGCATTAGGAATTACTAAGGCAAAATTGGAGGATGACAAATAGCATGGTGACTATTGGTGTGCATTTTGAAAGGCAAGGATGATGGTGCTCAAATAGATTTTATACATGTTACAGGAGATTTTACTTTATCCATGTATAGTCTGCTATTATGAAATGAGTAAAGCGTTGAGAAATGTTTCATTAAAAATAAATGTGTAAATAACATGATTTGGGAGACCTTTTGTTTTACGTGAGGGGCATGACTTCATTAAAAAACAGAGAATGCAATAATATTTTTATTTCGAATAAGCTTTATACAAAGACAGAGAAATTATTTATTCGCATATTATAATAAGAATGCGTGTATATATAAAACCATTTGAAAAACTCTGTTGTGTCTTATGAATTATTCTTAAGTTAATAACAGATGTAACATTAAAGATTGATATAATAGACCGGCTTCTTAACTGTATAAGTATAAAAATGATGGTGTTTAGTAAGCTTTGTATTATATCCTCATTAAGAGATATGAAAACAAACGAAATGTCTTTTAGAAAGAAATGACTATCATATCAATGACTTTTTAATGATGTATATGTAGAGATTCATACAAACATGCTTTACAAAAATAATGACTCTCTTCCATGAATGTGATTTATCATTGTTTACCAAGTGAGAACATTTTGAGTGTTCATAAAAATTATTTCACAAACATATTATTAATTAATTGCGTTCAAAAAGCTTGCTATTTCATATGCATTTTGGAAATGGAGAGCTTATATTCAAAACTTAAAAGTTCTCATAGTTTTTACAAATAAGTTGAAGCTAAAAAGAGTATCCCATAAAGCCTTTTTTATCATTAGGAAGATGGACGTGTTACAATATAAATGGCAATCAGCAATAATATAACCGCAACAAGTAAAGAAATCCACAAAGGAGGGTGTAGCATTACAAAAAAGGATAAAAATCCTCCTGTCATACTCATCATTGCAAAAACTTTAACGAATGGAGAGATTGCTTTTTTTTCTTCCCATCGCTTAATAGGGGGACCAAAAATACGATGATTATTCAACCATTGATGAAAACGTGGAGAAGAACGCGTAAAACACCATGAGGCAACCAATAAAAAAGGCACAGTTGGCATAATAGGTAATACGACACCGATAATACCTAATATAACCATCGCCCACCCTGCTATATAATAGCAGATACGTAAAGGGTGCGATATCTTCAAATCTTTTTTCATTTTCTCGTACTATTTTCCTCTACGCAAAACCCTATACAAAAACATTGTATCTGTTTTTTTCTGTTTACATGTCTGAGTGTACAATTACGCTCTACCCCTTCATGCGTAAGTGTCTTTGCTGTTATAAGTTCCTTGAAAATACCGAATAGCTTACACAATATTATAATCATTTTAAATGATTTCAAGAAAAGAGGAGAGATTTTAGAAAAACAAAAAAATAAAAAGGCTGCAGAAAAAATCAATGCAGCCTCTTAATTAAGAATGCAGTGTTGGGGGGGGGAGAAAATTTACTGCATTCACCTGCTAGATATTAGGAGGAAAAATAACCTAGCACCCCAAACTCTAATTAAAATAAAAATGAGAAACAATATATAAAAATGCATGGCTGATATGCATGAATTTTAACACTTTCAAGTCTCTTGAACTGTGTTTCGACGAAAGAAAATCATCATGAAAATAGCCATAAAAATCAACGTCAAGATCAACACAATTGTGGAAGCAGAATCAGAGCCGATAAATAAGCTGAGATAAATCCCTAAAAAACCAGAAAAAGCTGCAACAAGTATCGCGATCATTAACATAAAAGAAAACCGCTTTGTGACAAGATAGGCAATTGCTCCTGGTGCTATCAGTAAAGAAATAACGAGTACGATACCTACAGCTTTCAAAGCCGCAACAATTGTAAGAGAAATCATCGTTAGCAGGGTATAGTGGAGTAGAGATATTGGTAACCCCATTGCACGTCCTTGAACTGTGTCAAAAATATACAGCATAAAGTCGCGCCATTTTGCTGCTAAAATAAAAGTGACAACAGCAGAAATGATTGCCGTCTGCGTTATATCAAGCCAGTTAACACCCAAGAGATTACCAAATAGAATATGATTCAAATCTAAGCTACTATAAATAGACGTGGCTAAAACAAGCCCCAAACCAAACATTGAAGAAAAGACCACACCCATCACCGTGTCCTGTTTGATACGGCTATTGCTCCCTAAAAAACCCGTTAATAGTGCACACACCATTCCTGCAACAAAAGCACCGCAAGTAATCAAAGTCATTGTAATATTCTCTGGACGCATATGCTGAAACCAAGCAAATGGCAAAGAAGTTAAAAATGCGATTACCCATGGTGTTGTCATATAACCAACAACAACACCTGGAAAAACTGCATGAGAAATGGCATCGCCTAACAGCGCCCATCCTTTCAAAATAAGAAAACAGGAAAGCATCGCCATGGGAATAGAAAGAATCATGACAATAAGCATACCCTTAAGCATAAAAGAAAACTGAAACGGAAGCAGTAATTGATCAATCATGATAATATTACACCCTTTTTTGCCGCATTTATGCGTAAGCGCGCAGCAATAAACCCATGTTTAGGAGCAAAAATAAAAGCCAAAACAAATAAAGATGCTTGAAAAAGCACTACAACCCCCCCCGTTTGTGCATTCAAAAAATAACTCACATAAACACCCAAGACACTTGTGAAGGTTCCAATTACAACTGCAATAACCAAGATGTTCACGAAACGATCACTTAAAAGATAGGCCGTTGCCCCAGGTGTCACAACAAGACAAATGACTAAGAATGCTCCAACGGTTTGCATCGCAGCAACAGTACAAGCGGCAAGCAATGTGAAAAAGAGAATCTTTAAAAATTTTACGTTTAATCCAATGGCATGCGCATGCGTTTCATCAAATAATGACACAAGAAGATCTTTCCATTTCAAAAGCAATATAAGCAACGAAACAAAGCCGATAAAAGCCAATTGTAGAATATCTGTTGAACTCACTGCTAAAATATTTCCCAAAACAATCGTATCAATATTAACAGCCATTGGTTTTAATGATTTGAGAAACAACCCAAAGGCAAAAAAGGAAGAAAAAATGAGCCCAATAATGGTATCTTCTTTAAGCTTTGTCCGGTGGTTAAAAAAGAGCATTGCTGCTGCTGCAAGACCACCAGAAAAAAAAGCGCCGAGTGAAAAAGGTAACCCTAAAAGGTAAGCTCCTGCTACACCAGGAACAATCGAATGGGAAAGTGCATCACCAATCAATGACCAACCTTTTAACATCAAAAAAGCTGAAAGAAAGGCACAAACACACCCAACTAACCCAGAAACCCACATTGCATTCACCATATATTGATAGCTCAGTGGCTCAAGCAACCAAGAAATCATGCAACGTGCTCCACTCTTTCAATATCTTCACAAACGCTAGACTGCTTTCTTCCCATGAAAACATCATTTTTTTTTGTGGTTTGAAGATCAAAAATATGGTGGTGCAAAGACCCTCCAAAAGTTTTCTCCAGATTTTCCTTTGTAAAGATTTTTTCTGTTAACCCAGAAGCTAAAACAGTACCTTTTATTAAAACTGTATGATCACAAAATTCGCGAACAGAACCCAAATTGTGAGTTGAAACCAAGATCACTGCTCCTTCTTTACGGAGATCTTGTAACAAAGCAATGATTTTATCTTCTGTTGTAACGTCAACCCCTGTAAACGGCTCATCTAATAAAATAGCTTTTGCTTTCTGTGCAAGCGCGCGCGCTAGGAAAACACGCTTTTTCTGTCCACCAGAAAGTTCTCCAATTTGGCGCTTGGCAAAAGCCAACATATCAACGCGTTCTAAGGCAATACGAACGGCCTCATAATCTTGTGTACGGGCATAGCGAAAGAAATTCATATGACCGTACCGCCCCATCAATACAACATCTTCAACCAAGACAGGAAAATTCCAATCAACATCTTCACTTTGAGGAACATAAGCAATGAGATTTTTTTTCAAAGCTATATCAACGGGCAAATCAAACATACGAATTTTTCCCTTTGAGGGGCGTACAAACCCCATAATCGCTTTAAATAACGTTGACTTACCGGATCCATTAACACCAACCAATGCCGTAATAGAACCCTTTGGACTTTCAAAATTCACTTCGCGTAAAGCTGTATGTCCATTACGATATGTTACCGTTACTCCTTGGGCAAAAATTCCACATTCCGTCATTGGTTTTTTACTCCCTCTACTAAAGCATTGCTAATACGCCCACTCGTGACACGTAATAAATCAATATAAGTGGGTACCTCACCATTTTTCTCACTTAAAGAATCAACATAAAGAACACCACCGTATTTAGCTCCTGTTTCTCTGGCAACCTGCTTAGCAGGCGCAGGGGAAATAGTGCTTTCAGAAAAAACTGCATGAATATTGTATTTGCGAACCATATCAATAACATGCTTGACCTGCTGTGGTGTTCCTTGTTGGTCAGCATTGATGGGCCATAAATAAAGTTCTTTTAGATCAAAATCACGCGCCAAATAGCTAAAAGCCCCCTCACTAGTCACAAGCCAACGTTTATCTTGCGGTACAGCTTCTAATTCAGCCCTAATTGGATCAATCGTTGCACGAATTTTCTGTTTATAAATTTCAGCATTCTGTTTATAAATTTCAGCATGTTCAGGATCATATTTTACAAAAGCATCGCGAATATTATCAACGTAAATCAAAGCAGAGGTCGGTGACATCCACGCATGAGGATTGGGTTTACCGCTAAAGGGGCCCTCACCAATTTTAATGGGTACAATACCTTTTGAAACAACAACACTTGGAACATCCTTGATATTTTGAAAAAACTTTTCAAACCAAAGCTCTAACTCTAAACCATTCCACAATACAAGGTTAGCTCCCTGAGCACGCATAAGATCGCGTGGGGTGGGTTGGTATTCATGAATTTCCGCACCTGGTTTTGTAATGGATTCAACATCAGCGGCATCACCTGCTACATTGCGTGCCATATCAGCAATGATAGTGAATGTCGTAACAGCTTTAAATTTACCAGCACACAAAGCAAAATTGGGTGTAAAAAAAATAACACTTCCAAAAACTATGGTGAAAAACGTTCTTACGTTCATTGATTCTCTCTTTCCTTTATATGCCTTCTTTTTATTGCAAATAATTTGCATTATCATTTAGCAATAGCAGTTATCTTTTACATTTGCAATGAAGGATTAAGAGAAAAAATAACTTTTCAAGATGTTTAAAAACAGTTTTTTCATATTGAAAAAACTGATGATTTAAGCAGCTTGTTTTGGTAATAAGATCCCCTTTCAAGAAGCTCTATAGCTCTTGAGTGCTAAACAAAAAGGGAGTACTCAAACAAGCTCCCACTTCATGTAAAATATCTCATAAAAAATGAGAATACTCAGTAGCGCAAATATGCACCTGTCATTTTGGTAACATTATCCACGATTTTTGAGGCAAGCTTTTCTAAATCTTCATCTGTTAGAGTCCGTTCTATGGGCTGAATAGTTACTTCAATTGCGACAGATTTTTTATCTTCACCAAAGCTTAAATCTTCAAAAATATCAAAAACCTGCACTGAATGAATAAGTTTTTTATCAGCTCCACCTGCCGCACGAATAATAAGAGAAGAGGCAACAGTTTTATCCGCTATAAAGGCAAAATCACGCCGCACCATTTGAAAAGGTGAGAGTTTCAAAGGAGGACGGCTTTTGGTCGTTTTTTTCTTTGATTCTGGAATTCGATCTAGAAAAATTTCAAAGCCGCATAAAGGGCCACTGACATCTAACTTTTCTAATGTAGCAGGATGAAAAACACCAAAAAAACCAAGAATAATCTTTGATCCAAGTTTTATGACACCTGAACGACCAGGATGATACCAATCCGGTGCTCCAACTTCAATCTGCACTTTCCCAACATCCATATCGCATGCTTCTAAAATAGCTAAAGCATCTGCTTTGGCATCAAAAACATCAACGACGGTTGCATTTCCATTCCAAAAACGCCCAGCCCCTTTAAATTGCTCTGTTCCGCGACGAATTCCACTAACAACACGGTGTTGTTTATCAGGGGTGTCGCCCTCATAAATACTTGAAACTTCAAACAAAGCAAGATCGGAAAAACCACGATCAGCATTTCTTTGTGCCGCCATAATCAAGCCAGGTAAAAGGGAAGGACGCATCATTGACATATCAGCAGCAATAGGATTAACTAATTTAAGCTCTTCTTGACCTCCTCCAAAAGCAAGAGCTTGATTTTCAGAAATAAAAGACCATGTCACCGCTTCTTTCATACCACGTTGCACTAGAGCCAAACGTGTAGCACGTGAACGAATTTGTGCGCATGTTAAAATTTGATCTTTTCCTTCTGCAAAGTTTTCCAAAGGAATAGGTTTAATTTTATCTAACCCATAAATTCTCATAACCTCTTCCACCAAATCGGCTTTACCCATAATATCAGGGCGCCATGATGGTACTTTTACCGTAACGACTTCTCCTTTTCCTTCAACAAAAAATCCAAGTTTTGTTAAAATAGAGATGACTTTTTCAGGTTCTATTTCCAAATTTGTTAAACGTTTAATTTCAGAAAAAGGAAAAGCGATCTGTTTGATTTCTTGTTGCTGATAGCCAACGATCTTCTTTTTAGATACTTCACCACCACAAAGACGTAAGACCAATTCTGTTGCAATCTCAAGTCCTGTTTCTATAAAAGCCGGGTCAACACCTCGTTCAAATCGATAACGTGCATCACTAATAAGACCTAATGCTCTTCCTGTTTGTGCAATGCTTCGCGCATCCCAAAGCGCCGATTCAATAATAATGCGATGTGTTGTTTCATCACAACTCGTTCTTTCACCGCCCATGATACCGGCAATCGAAACAACCCCCTCGTCATCTGCAATGACACAATTCTTAGGGCCCAGATGATAGATTTTTCCGTTCAGTGCTTGAAGCTGCTCTCCTTCACGCGCGCAACGTACACACAAATTACCTTTAATTTTATCTGCATCAAAAACATGGAGCGGACGACCAAGGTCAAAACTGATGTAATTGGTCATATCAACAAGCGCATTAATCGGTCTCAGACCAATTGCATTCAAACGCTGTTGCATCCACTGTGGTGATGCACCATTTTGAACATTGCGCACTTCACGCCAAGCAAAACCTAAACATAATGATGAATCTTGCGAAAAATCTAATGAAACATCGAGAGGTGTTTCAAAGGAAGGATCAAATTTTGACAAGGATAATTCTTTTAATTTTCCCATTCCAGCGGCAGCAAGATCACGTGCAATACCACGAACACCTGTGCAATCGGAACGATTAGGGGTCAAACCAATATCAATAACCGGATCATCTAAACCAGCATAAGCTGCAAATGAACCTCCAATAGGTGCATCTTCTGGAAGTTCAATAATCCCATCATGCTCATTTGATAATTCAAGCTCCGCTTGTGAACACATCATCCCAAAACTTTCAACACCTCGGATTTTTCCTACAGATAATGTTACATCAAGTCCTAGAATATAAGTGCCTGGTAGTGCCAGAACACCAACAAGACCTGCGCGTGCATTTGGTGCTCCACAGACAACTTGAACAGGTGTGGAAGTCCCTGTATCGACTGATAAAATTTGAAGTTTATCTGCATCAGGATGCTTTATTGCTGTTAAAACTTTTGCAATCACAAAACCTTTTAAAGAAGACCGATCATCAACGTAATCAACCTCAAGACCTATAGCGGTTAATTTTTCACAAATTTCATTCAAAGATGCATTTGTTTCTAAGTGATCTTTTAACCAGGACAATGTAAACTTCATTTTAAAACCTCACATGAAAGCGATGACTAAGATCACACATTTCTATTAGGAAAAAAAGCAGGCATATCAAAGCAACGAAAGCCATAATGGTCTAACCAACGCAGGTCAGCGTCAAAAAAAGCCCGCAAATCAGGCATACCGTATTTCAACATGGCAATACGATCAATGCCCATGCCCCATGCAAAACCTTGATATTCATCTGGATCTAAACCAACATTTTTCAACACCTGGGGATGCACCATTCCGCATCCTAAAATTTCCAACCAATCCTGCCCTTCTCCGAACTTTACTTCTGAACCAGAACGATCACATTGAATATCTACCTCCATAGATGGTTCGGTAAAAGGGAAAAAAGAGGGACGAAAACGCATTTTTACAGAGGGAACTTCAAAAAATGCTTTACAAAAAGTTTCATGCAGCCACATCATATGTGCAATGGTGGAGGTTTTATCAATGACAAGACCCTCGACCTGATGGAACATGGGAGAATGTGTTGCATCCGAATCCATGCGGTAAGTTTTTCCAGGAATAATGATTCGTATCGGTGCTTTTTGTTTTTCTAGTGTGCGAATTTGTACGGGTGATGTATGGGTTCGCAATAATTTTCGTTCTCCCATTTTATCAACATCAAAAAAGAAGGTATCATGCATTTCACGCGCTGGATGCCCTTCAGGAAAATTCAATGCTGTAAAATTATAATAATCTGTTTCAATATCAGGTCCCTCTGCAAGAGAAAAACCCAACTTTGTATAAATGGCAATAATTTCCTCAATCACTTGTGAAATAGGATGAATGCGTCCCCGTTCTATAGGTGAAGAGCGAACAGGCAAGGTAACATCAACTGTTTCACGAGAAAGACGGACATCCATTGCCTGTCTTTTCAGAAGATCACGCTTTTGTGCCCATAATTCTAAAATGCGATTTTTTAATCCATTAAGAACTGGTCCAACTTTATGGCGCTCGCCAGCATCCATTTTTCCTAATTCTTTTAATTTTTCAGAGATACTACCTTTTTTACCCAATGCTGCAATACGCACTTCTTCAAGTGCTTGTTCATCACCTGCTGCCTCTAAGGCTAAACAAATTTCTTGTTCTAGACGCTCAATATCATTCATATTTTTGCCTATTTTTTAATAAAGAAAAACCCGCACTCGCAATAGCCAGCACGGGACCTCGAATAAATGAATGCTTTAAGAGAACACGACTGGCTTATTTGACAGCGCCTTCGAAAGCATTAGGTGTCGTATCTTTTAAATATTCTAAAGCTTTTTTTGCCGAAGCAACTAAAGCAGAAAATGCTTCTGCCTCATGGATTGCTATATCTGAAAGAACCTTACGATCAACCTCAATACCGGCTTTTGATAAGCCATCAATAAAACGTCCATAAGTTAAACCTTCTGCGCGAACAGCCGCATTAATTCTCTGAATCCACAAAGCACGGAAAGTACGTTTCCTATTTTTGCGGTCACGATAAGCGTATTGCTTTGAACGATCAACCGCTGCTTTAGCTGCACGAATGGTATTTTTACGACGACCGTAAAAACCTTCAGCCTGTTTAAGAACTTTTTTGTGCTTAGCGTGTGCTGTCACACCTCTTTTCACACGAGCCATATTATAATCTCCTCAAAATCAAAAGCGTAAGGTTTAAATACCATTCGGCAAATAATGCTGAATGACTTTTTTAGCATCTTGTTCACACAAAACCATTGTTCCACGTGCATCGCGAATAAATTTATTCGAACGCTTAATCATGCCGTGGCGCTTACCGGCAGCTGCTACTTTAATTTTGCCTGACGCAGTGATTTTAAACCGCTTTTTAGCGGATGATTTGGTCTTCATCTTGGGCATTTTGCTACTCCGTACATTAATTTATTCAATCAAACATTTTATTCACTCAAGCGGACCAACGCTTGAACAAGCATTTAAACAGCCACGGCATGCCCTGCCGGGCGGCTCTTAAAGACGTTTTCATAAGCTAGTATACACAAAATAGCAAGACCGTATTACAAAAAAATCGGCGCTCCATTGCCTTGAAGCTCAACCAAAGGTGCTGGAATTGCATTTGTTTTGATGGCTGCTTTACATAAATCGGCAATAATGCATTGCGTACATTGTGGTTTACGGGCTTGACAAATATAGCGACCATGTAAAATCAGCCAATGATGCGCATGGCGAATATAATGAACCGGTATAATCTTTAATAATTTTTTCTCAACAATTTCTGGTGTTTTTCCAGGCGCCAAACCAAGACGATTGCTTAAGCGAAAAATATGTGTATCTACTGCCAATGTAGGCTGACCAAAAGCAACATTCAAGACCACATTAGCCGTTTTGCGCCCCACTCCAGGAAGGGCCATGAGTGCTTCACGCGTATCGGGTACTTGACCGCCATAATAATCAATTAAACAGTTGCAAAGCGCATAAACATTACGTGCTTTTGCACGCCAAAGGCCAATTGAACGGATATGATTTGCTATTTCTTCTTCCCCTAATGCAACCATTTTTTCCGGTTGATCAGCAAGGCAAAATAATTCTTTTGTCGCTTTATTAACGCTTACATCTGTCGCTTGAGCCGAAAGCACAACGGCAACTAAAAGTGTAAAAGTATTTATGTAGTTAAGATCACTCTTAGGTGTTGGGCGTTGCACAGAAAAACGGCGAAATATTTCCGCAATTTCATCTTTATTATACAATATACTAGATAAATTTCGCACCTTTGATAATTTTATGTTACTTTGAGGCATTGAACTCTCTTAAATCTTCTCTCTTGAAGTTATCATTCACGCTCGCCATATGAGAGGAGTGCAGCGAACACTTTTATAGAGTTTGGTCAAGTAAAGCCGTTTTAAAGAGGATACTCATGAATGACACATGTGACGCCTTTCTCCAATCCTTTTCTTTTAGGGTTTGAAACCGTAGAAAAAATATTGCAACGTATCGGTAAAGCTGATGAGGCTTACCCAGCCTATAATATTGAACGTTTGCATAAAAGTGATGATGCAAATCATATCCGGATAACTTTGGCTGTTGCTGGATTTAAGATTAACCATCTTAATATTTTACTCGATGATAATCAATTGGTTATTCATGGTAAACAAACAGACAACCAAAATCATCAATATTTATATCGCGGTATAGCTGCGCGACAATTCCAGCGAACCTTTGTTCTCGCGGAAGGGATGCATGTTACAAATGCAGAGTTGAAAAATGGTCTTTTATCAATTAATCTGTATCAACCAAAATTAAAAAAAGAAATAAAACAGATTCCAATTAAAGTCAGTAGTGGTGAGTCATAAAAGTTAAGGCGTAAAGGAACAGTGAAATGGGAGAACACAAACAAAACTTGTCGTTTCAGAACACATCCTACTCTGATGCGGGACAGATTGCCTATTTAAAAAAAGTTTGTACAGATGATCTGGCTAAAAACTTTCCAGATCTTCCACCGATGACCCCAGGCATTACGATATGGGCTCTCTTTGGTGAAACAGGTTATCCTATCATTTTATCCGATGAGCGTTCTATCGCCCTTGCTGGAGCCAATGAGCATGAACTACAAATTGTAACTCTGCACTAGATTACCTTACGAGAAAAAGCTGTACTCTTTATAAATTCTATCTGTTTTTTCGTAAAGGGTGTAATGTGAGTTATAATGAGATTAAGTATTGATTTATATTCATAATTAATTTTTTACAACTGGAATGAGAGTCCCGAATATCATAAGGTTCTCTCATTTGAGATCTTCTTATATTGAAACAATTAAAGTCACTTGCTTGATGTCATAAGCAGGGAGAGCCATGTGGATAAAAACACTTGAAGAAAGGAATAAAAATATCTCTTTTTAATTGTCTCAATTACCAAGGACGTTCACGATATGGGGATAAAAAAATGTATGATGGTGTCAGTTTTCTTCTTCATAAGTGTGAAGATGTCCCTTATAGATTTATATTATTCACGGGGGCTGTTATACCATTCATAGGCGCTATCGTGAAATGGGCTCGAGTGCATTGAAAGATGTCTCTTTAAAATGAGTATAGAGGCTATACAAGTGTATTTTGTTTGGTGTGTTTTGTTCTTCCTGAGGGGAGTAGCTCTATTGAAGAGTGTAAAAACAAAAGCATGAGATAATGCGTCATCATTATTTAAAAGATATTTTTATGAATGCGTTTGAAAGGTGTAAAGCTGAATTATAAGGAGATGATAGATTTTTATCACGATTTCTTTATATTCTTTCCAATTCCAGAAATTACGCAAACAGATAGATGCAATATGCTAACCAAATCTGGCATACAAAAATCTGGAACAGTTCGTGTCATACTGAAGCGTTTTGATATTTGTCTCAAACGTGGACTTGCACAGGGATTAGATGTTGATTAACAGGTAATAAAAAACAAAGGCTTTATGAAAAAGTTTATGCAGAGCTTTTAATTTTGTGCTTCAAATGCCGCAGTACAAGGTATTTTTCTCTTTTGAATATTAAAGCTCTTGTTTTTATAATGAAGTTACAGCACAACAAGCAAAATGGAATTATTTGAGGGGAAAAAAATAATGCCTTCTTACCGTTCAAGAATATCAACCCACGGGCGTAATATGGCAGGAGCCCGCGGACTTTGGCGTGCAACAGGGATGAAAGATACTGATTTTGGTAAACCCATTATTGCGATTGCGAATTCTTTTACACAATTTGTACCAGGGCATGTTCATTTAAAAGATCTTGGGCAATTAGTCGCACAACAGATAGCAGTTGCCGGTGGTGTTGCGAAAGAATTTAATACCATTGCTGTAGATGATGGAATTGCGATGGGGCACGATGGAATGCTCTATTCGTTGCCCTCACGTGAAATCATTGCTGATTCTGTAGAGTATATGGTTAATGCACACTGTGCAGATGCACTTGTTTGTATTTCTAATTGTGACAAAATTACACCTGGTATGTTAATGGCTGCTTTACGGTTGAATATTCCGACAATCTTTGTTTCAGGCGGTCCTATGGAAGCAGGTAAGATTAAATGGAAGGATCAAGATCTAACGGTTGATTTGGTCGATGCCATGGTTGCAGCAGCTTCAGAACAAAATTCAGAAGAAGAAGTTGCTGAAATGGAGCGTGCTGCTTGTCCTACATGTGGTTCTTGTTCAGGAATGTTTACGGCCAATTCTATGAATTGCTTAACGGAAGCATTGGGGCTTTCTCTTCCCGGAAATGGATCAATGTTAGCAACACATGCAGATCGACGAATGCTTTTTGAAGAAGCTGGAAAACAGATTGTTGCATTGGTTAAACGTTATTATGAAGAAGATGATGAAACAGTTTTGCCGCGCTCTATTGCTTCACGCAAGGCTTTTGAAAATGCAATGACCGTTGATATTGCCATGGGGGGATCAACCAATACAGTACTGCATCTTTTAGCTGCAGCGCAAGAAGGTGAGGTGGATTTTACCATGACGGATATTGATCATCTTTCACGTTGTGTTCCTGTTTTATGTAAGGTTGCTCCTGCTGTTGCAAATGTACATATGGAAGATGTTCATCGCGCTGGTGGTATTATGGGGCTTTTAGGTGAACTGGATGCGGCAGGACTCATTGATACATCAACTTATACGGTTCACGCAAAAACAATGAAAGAAGCTCTTTACCGCTGGGATGTAAAGCAAACTAATGAGCCAACAGTTCATGCATTTTATCGTGCCGCTCCAGGTGGTATTCCAACACAGACAGCTTTTAGTCAATCTTGTCGCTATGAGACCCTTGACCTTGATCGTGAAAAAGGTGTGATTCGCGATAGGGAACACGCATATTCACAAGATGGAGGATTGGCAGTTCTTTATGGGAATCTTGCAAAAGATGGCTGCATTGTAAAAACAGCAGGCGTTGATCAATCAATTTTAACTTTTAAAGGTCCGGCAAGAATTTTTGAAAGCCAAGATTCAGCTGTTTCAGCTATATTAACTGATAAGATTAAAATAGGTGAAATTGTTTTAATCCGTTATGAAGGCCCACGTGGTGGACCTGGAATGCAAGAAATGCTTTATCCAACGAGTTATCTCAAATCTAAAGGATTAGGCAAGGTTTGTGCACTTGTTACAGATGGACGTTTTTCAGGTGGAAGTTCAGGGCTCTCAATAGGACATATTTCACCAGAAGCTGCTGAAGGAGGAGAAATTGCGTTGGTGGAAGAGGGGGATATCATAGAAATTGATATTCCAAATCGTAGAATTCATATGTTGGTGGATGACGTTGAGATGAACCAGCGCCGTTCTAAGATGGAAGCAAAAGGAAAAGGCGCTTGGCAACCGATTGAGAAGCGTCAGCGTAAAGTTTCAAAGGCTCTCAAAGCCTATGCAGCGATGACCACATCTGCTGCAAAGGGTGCAGTACGTAATATTTGATGAGTTGAATAGAGATAGTGCTCTGATTTTTTGCATCTTTTGCACGATATTCTAAGCTAATTATTTTATGAGTTTATGAACTTATCAGAATATTTCGAGTCATGATGAGTATGATTAAAAAGCTATCAATACAACTAAAAACTGCGGTAGATTGCTTATTTTAGCAGCTATGTAAGACAGATACAGTATAATTACTTTTCATATCATATTCCAATCTTATATGAGATTATGATTTCTTATTACTCATAATTTATGAAAGATATTTATTGTACTGGTGGCATTATCTTGTTGTACCGTAAAAACACTGTCATTTAGAGCTGTGATATACGGCATCTTCCTTAAATATTAAGTGTGTTTTTAGTGTGTGGTGAATATTCTTAGACTTGTTTGTAAAGCTTTGAGTTTAAGAGAAGCACATGATTAGGAAGTCAAGGAAAATCCGTTAGAAGCTGGACTATTTGCAGACTTGATTCGAATGAAAATCCTTATCCATTAAGGTGTGGGAAGGAGTTGAAGGATGTTTATGAAAATAAAGTACAGCTGTGATATATCTGATTATATGTTTCATATGAAAACAGTAAAAGAGCTCTTTATAACTTAAAATGTGAAGAAAATGCGAGACCCATTATCCATGAATTTATTATGCAAAATGGGATGGTATTTCAACACCAACAGCTTTAAACTAGAAATGTTGCTATGATAACAATAATATCGATCATGAAAAAGCATAATTCACTAAATATGGCGTATTTGCAAGGTGGAGGAGATTTCATGACAATCTTTACAAAAAACGACTATCTTGTAAAAATAGTCGATATTGACCAATTTTGTGTATACGGGCCAATATTGATCTAAGGAAATATGAAATATAATGCATAGGGTTTTGCCTATAGGCAATTACACTTATCAAAATATATTATGTAGAAAAGCGATGGGAATACGATAAATAACTGTTTATGCTGTGGTATATCAAAAATGGTTACGTTATCTCCTATTAAGAAGGTTTTTTAATAAAAAATAACATCTGTTTTCTATAAAGGGTTACTCTTTTCAAGCTGTTTGAGGTGGTAAATTGCTTCTAAAGCTTGTTTAGGAGAGAGTTCATCGGGATGGATATTTTTTAAAGCTTCGTGAAGAACACAATGTTTGTTTCTTTCTTCATTGACGGGAGATGTTGCTTTAAGAGAAAAGAGAGGTAAATCATCAATGAGTTTATGTCCTTTTCCAGCCATTTCGCCTTGTTCTAATTGATGGAGTACATCTGTTGCTCGTGTAATAACGGCTGGGGGAAGTCCAGCAAGCTTTGCGACTTGTACACCATAGGAACGGTCAGCGGCTCCTGGTGTGACCTCATGAAGAAAAACTACATCACCATCCCAATTTTTGACTTTCATGGTTACATTATGCAGTCTGTCAAGTTTTTCGGTAAGTGCAGTCATTTCATGAAAATGGGTAGCAAGAATAGCACGACAATGGTTAACTTCATGGAGATATTCAACAGCAGCCCAAGCAATAGAAAGTCCATCAAAGGTTGATGTTCCACGTCCTATTTCATCAAGAATAACAAGGGAATGGTGGCTAGCATGATTGAGAATCGTTGCTGTTTCAACCATTTCCATCATAAAGGTTGAGCGCCCTCGTGCAAGATCATCGGAAGCCCCAACGCGACTAAATAGGCGATCAACGACACCAATATGTGCTGAAGTTGCTGGAACGAAGGACCCCATTTGCGCCATAATAGCAATAAGAGCATTTTGCCGCAAAAAAGTTGATTTTCCTCCCATATTAGGCCCTGTCAACAGCCAGATTGCTGCATATTGCTGATTTTCTTGCACAGAGAGATCACAATTATTGGCAATAAAAGGTTCTGCTGCTTGTTTGCGGAGTGCTTGCTCGACGACAGGATGGCGTCCTGCTGTAATGCGAAAGGTAAGTGAAAGATCAATTTTAGGGCGGCAATATCCTTGTTCTTCAGCAAGATATGCTAAAGCGACAGAGACATCTAAAATAGCAAGTGCTTCAGAGGCTTTACGAATAAAATCAACTTGTTCGGTAATTTCATGAACGAGAATATCAAAAATCTCTAGTTCAAGTGTCAATGCGTGATTGGCAGCATGGGCAATACGGCTTTCAAGGTCAGCAAGCTCTGTTGTCGTAAAACGCATAGCGTTTGCCATTGTTTGCCGATGAATAAAACTTGCTTTAGCTTCTGGATTATTTGTAAGAGCAGATGCTTGTGTACTGGTTACTTCAATGAAATAACCTAGAATATTATTATGCTTTATTTTAAGCGTCTTAATATCTGTTTTTTGGGCATATTGCGCTTGAAGTTCAGCAATGACACGGCGAGATTCATCACGTAAAGCACGCATTTCATCGAGCTCTTTATGATAATTGGAACGAATAAAACCACCATCACGTTTAAGGAGTGGGAGATCATCAGCTAATGCTTGTTCTAAATGAAAGTATAACGCTGTGGGTAAGTTTGAGAACACCTGTTGTACATCACTTATTTCTTGAGGCAGAAGCTCATTATCAAGAAGTTGATGCAATTCACGAATGATTTCAAAGCCACGCTGGATTGTCGCCATATCACGGGGACCTCCTCGTCCAAGAGCCAAACGTGAAACGGCGCGGGGCATATCTGGTCCCCCCTTTAAAATAAGCTTTATCGCTTCTGCAAGAGAAGGATTACGTAGAAAAAAATCGATAGAATCCAAACGCGTATCAATAGCTGAAGGAGTGGTGAGGGGAGCAATAAGGCGGTCAATAAGAAGGCGTGATCCTCCTCCTGTTACAGTGCGATCAATAGCTTTTAATAAACTTCCATCCCGTTGACCTGATGTCGTTCGAATAAGTTCAAGGCTTAGTCTGGTTGCGGCATCAATAAAAAGAGTTGCACTTTCATTTTGGCGTTCAGGCTGCATGAGGGGAGGGCGATGCGTGATTTGTGTTTTTTCGATATAACGAATAGCAGCTACAATTGCAGAGAGTTCACAGCGTGAATAATCGGCAACGCCTTCAAGAGTTGAGAGTTTAAAATAATTGCAAATATCGCGTTCAGCGGTGAGTGCATCAAAGAGACAAGCAGGTTGAGGTGAAACGATACGATCAAGAACACTAAAAAGTGACTTGTGAGATTTATCATGAAAAAATGAATCAGAAACAATGATTTCTTGTGGATCCACACGCATAATATCTGCTAAAAGTTTTTCTTGGCGGCTCTCTGTTACACGAAATATGCCTGTTGAGATATCAATCCAAGAAAGAGCAAATTCCTCTCCATCGCTAGTTTTTATACGGGAAAGTGTCATCAAATAATTTGCGCGTGTTGGATCAAGGAGTTTTTCTTCTGTTATTGTTCCAGGTGTTACAAGACGAACAACATCACGCCGAACAACAGATTTTGAGCCACGTTTTTTTGCTTCAGCAGGATCTTCTATTTGTTCACAAACAGCAACTCGGTAACCACAAGCAATCAGTTTTTGTAAATAATCATCTGCAGCATGAACGGGAACACCACACATAGGAATATCTTGTCCTAAATGTTTTCCGCGTGCTGTGAGTGTGATTCCTAAAGCCTGAGCAGCTTCAATCGCATCATTAAAAAATAATTCATAAAAATCCCCCATTCGGTAAAAGAGAAGGGAATCATGATGGACGGCTTTGATTTCTATGTACTGCTCCATCATAGGTGTAAGACGTTCTTGAGAGGAAGCAGATGGGGAGGCAGGCTGTGGAATTAAATTATTTTTATGATTGTTTTTTTTATCCATTTGTACGAGGCCTGTTTCCTTTAAGTGAAGTTTTTACTCTTTTTTGTTTACTTCAATATCTATTTATCTCTAAATTGCAACGCATCATCAGATTTGCTAAGGCAAGAATAGCGATTTCTAATATATGAATCAAATTTAATGACTATACGCATTATCAAGCAAAATTTACACTGTTTTTGGAGAAAATAAAGTGAGATGAAAAAGAGCGAGCAGGATCAGAAAATGTCTCAAACTGTTTACAGTGCGAGCGAAAGAGAAGCTCTAGATTTTCATAGTCGTGGTCGACCAGGAAAGCTTGAGATTATTGCAACAAAGTCTATGGCAACACAGCATGATTTAGCACTTGCTTATTCACCAGGTGTTGCCGTTCCAGTTAAGGCAATTGCTCAAAATCCAGCGCTAGCTTATGATTATACAGCAAAAGGTAATCTTGTTGCTGTTATTTCAAATGGAACCGCTATTTTAGGGTTAGGCAATTTAGGTGCACTTGCCTCTAAGCCGGTCATGGAAGGCAAAGCAGTGCTGTTTAAGCGTTTTGCGGATATTGATTCCATTGATTTAGAAATTGATATAAATGATACGGAAAGTTTTATCAATTTGGTGCGTCATTTAGAACCTTCTTTTGGTGGAATCAATCTTGAAGACATTAAGGCACCTGAGTGCTTTATGATTGAAAGCCGCCTACGCGAGGTGATGAATATTCCTGTTTTTCACGATGATCAACATGGTACAGCGATTATTGTTGCTGCGGGTGTTCTCAATGCTTTGACTTTAACAGGGCGCGATATGCAAAATACGCGGTTAGTCTGTAATGGTGCTGGTTCTGCTGGGATTGCTTGTATTGAACTGATTAAAGCAATGGGCTTTCGTTCTGAAAATATCATATTATGTGATACAAAGGGTGTGGTCTATGAAGGTCGTAAAGAGGGAATGAATCAGTGGAAATCTGCGCATGCTATTCAAACGGATAAACGTACGCTTATGGAAGCAATGGAAGGAGCAGATATATTTTTCGGGGTTTCTGCTAAAGGTGCTCTTACCCCTGAAATGGTAAAATCCATGGCGCCGCAGCCGATCATTTTTGCTATGGCCAATCCCGATCCAGAAATTACACCGGAAGAGGTTATGCAAGTGCGTCATGATGCTATTGTTGCAACAGGGCGTTCCGATTATCCAAATCAGATTAATAATGTTCTCTGTTTTCCTTATATATTTCGTGGTGCGCTTGATGTGCGTGCAACAGTTATTAATGAAGACATGAAGATTGCTGCGGCAAGGGCTCTTGCCGATTTAGCGCATGAGGAAGTACCTGACAGCGTTGCAGAAGCTTATCGTGGAAAGCGATTAAAATTTGGTCCTAATTATATCATTCCCGTTCCTTTTGATCCGCGTTTGTTCACAGTTGTTTCAATAGCGGTAGCAAAAGCAGCAATGGAAAGCGGTGTTGCACAAAAGAACATAGATGATTTAGAGGCCTATGAGCGTGATTTAAATGCGAGGCGTGATCCTACTTCTTCGATAATGCGTGGGGTTTATAACCACGTTCGTCAAGCGCCAAAACAAATTGTTTTTGCAGAAGGTGAAGAAGAACAAGTTATGCGGGCAGCCGTTTCTTATGTTCATCAAAAATTAGGACAAGCGATTTTGGTTGGTCGGGAAGAGCAAATAAGAGAAGCAGCTGTTATCGCTGGAATTGATTTGGAGCGTGAAGGTATTTCTATTATAAATGCCAAGCTTTCTTGCCGTACAGATGCTTATGCGAATTATCTTTATAAAAAGATGCAGCGTCAAGGCTGGCTGTTGCGTGACTGTCATCGTCGTATCAATAATGATCGCAATTATTTTGCTGCGTGTATGGTGGCACTAGGAGATGCTGATGCAATGGTTACAGGGGTGACACGCAATTATGAAACAGCGTTGATCGATATACGTCGGGCAATTGATGAAAAACCAAAAGAACGATTGATTGGTATTTCAATGGCCATTTGCCGTGGCCGAACTGTGTTTATTGCCGATACAGCTGTTTATGAAAATCCTAATGCTGAAGAATTTGCTGATATAGCGGAACAAACAGCTTCGTTTGTACGTGGATTTGGGTATCAACCACGGGTAGCATTTTTAGCATTTTCTACGTTTGGCTACATGAAAGGGCAGACGACGCAGCAAATTCAGGATGCAATTAATATTTTGCACGAACGCAAGGTTGATTTTGAGTTTGATGGAGAAATAAGCGCTGATGTGGCGCTCAATTCCAAATTGATGCAGCAATATCCATTTATGGGATTAACGGAGCCTGCTAACATTTTGGTTATGCCTGGATATCACGCATCTTCCATTGCAAGCAAAATGTTACAAGAACTCGGTGAAGCAACTATCATTGGTCCTATTTTAATTGGATTGGAAAAATCTGTCCAAATTGTACCGTTTAGTGGGAGCGATACAGATGTTGTCAATATTGCAATGCTTGCGGCTTATCATGCCGCAAAAGTCGTCTAAAGGAAAAAAGCCCCTAATATACCAATAATATATCAAGGGGCTTTTTGATAGCAAAAAAATAAATTTTTTAAGAGGGCTGTATTTGATTGTCTTTTTGCTCTTCAGAAAGACGCTTTTGGAAGAGTGCTGCAAAATCAATAGGATCAATCCACAAAGGTGGAAAACCACCACTTTGAGTAGCATCAGATATAATTTGGCGAGCAAATGGAAATAAAAGACGGGGACATTCAATAAAGACCAGTGGCATAACATGTTCTTGTGGAATGTTTTTAAGGTGGAAAACACCACCGTAAATAAGTTCTACATGAAATAAGGTTTCAGTTTCATCATTGGCTTTGACGGAGAGAGACAAAACGACATCATAATTGTCATCACCAATTGGGTTAGCATTGACGTTAATATTGATATCAATTTGTGGTGATTTTTCACGTGCACGTAATGAACGAGGAGCACCAGGGTTTTCGAATGATAAATCTTTTAAATATTGAGTTAATACAGCAAAAACCGGCTCTCCACCACTGTTATTCATTTCATCTTCGGCCATACGACAAACCTCTTCCATTATAATATGTATATTTATTTTAGATCTAAAGACCAGATTGGTTATCACGCCTTGCAAAAGGTTGCAAGAAATGCGCTCTTTATCTTGAATATTTTTTTAGTTTGTTACAGATTTTTTAGGTATTTCAATGGTTATCATCATTTTTGCGCCATGGAGATTCTGTCGTATCATGAATTGTGTAATCTTCTGCTTTTAGATCAATTATTTTTTCAGAGTCATTTTTTCTTTTAGTATTGGGATTCATTTTGTTTTTTAATGATGCAAAGAAATGCCAAGCAACAGAGCGAATTGGTTTAATAAGAAGTAATATTCCCAAGAGGTCAGTTACAAAGCCGGGAAGAATAAGTAAAATTGCACTAAACATGATGAAAGCATCATTAATAATATTATTCTCTAATGTGCGTCCTTGGATAAGTTCATTTTGTATATTTTTTAAGAGGCTAATCCCTTGAATTCGCAATAAAACAACCCCAACTATGGTTGTGAGAATAACCAAGCTCAAGGTTGCCAAAATACCAATTTCTTGACCAACAAAGATAAAACCAGCAATCTCGATTAAAAGAATGCAAAGAAAGATAACAACAAAAAAACGAGGATTTATAGAATAAAGTTTTATCACATGAAAGTTTCCTTCTAGATGAGTAGGGGAAGAAATTCTTAAGAGAACTCCGTTTAAATACAAAATCTATAAAAATATTTGAATGATAAGATTCCTTATTTTACATATTTATTGATAAATGGTATTGACTGCAATGTTTATTAGAGACTTAAGCTTTGGAGATTGATAGCGCCTATGGAATTTGACGTTATACTTGTCATAGCTCTTGTTGTTATGGTTGTTATTTTTGTGCAACTCCGTAATGTATTAGGGAAACGAATTGGGTTTGAAAAGCCACCCTTTGATCCTTATTCACGACGTTCTAAAAAACAAGTTGAAGCAGAAACGGCTGATAATATTGTTTCGTTCCCTCATCAGAAAAATTCACAAAAAGACGACTTTAGTGAAATTGATAAAATTTCACCGGAGGGGAGTGTTTTGAATAAAAATTTGCGGGAATTTCATAGAATTGATCCTCATTTTTCTCCTCAACTTTTTATAAAAGGTGCACAAATTGCGTATGAAATGATTGTAACAGCTTTTGCCAAAGGTGATCGCAATCAACTTAAAAGCTTGCTTTGTCAGGATGTTTTTGAGAGCTTTTGTATGGCTATTGAGCAACGAGAAAAAAATAAAGAAAGAATAGAATTCACTTTTGTTGGAATTAATAAGGCCGAATTTGTTGCGGCGGCAATACAAGAAAAAGATGAACTTTTAACGATACGTATTGTCAGTGAGATGATTTCTGTTACTTATAATGAACAGGGCGAGCGTATAGACGGTGATCCTGATGCTATTGTAGAAATCAGGGATATTTGGACTTTTGTTCGCAATAGTTTATCGTCAGATCCCAACTGGAAGCTTTTTGCTACAGAAAATGAAAATTAAAATACTTTTTGTTTTTCTTCCATAAGCATTCAATGATTTATGAGAAATTAAAATGTCCTCAAGTAAATGGAGACAAAAAAGAGATTTATTGGCTTCACAAGATCGTCTTTTATGGGAGATGGTTTGTCGTACGATAACACCGCTTCACGGTAAGATGCTCTCTTCTGCTTCAGAAACTATTGCAAATATTAATGATAAAAAACAGCCTGTAACTCAAATCTCCTCATTGTCTCAGGAAAATCAACAACCCTCGACAATTATTAAAAGAGAAAAGAGGTCAGTTACACAAGCACAAAAGATTCATTTCTTTGATCATGTTGCATATCGTAAAATTTCCCAAGGTCGTTGTCCTCTTGAGGCGCGTCTTGATCTCCATGGTTATATGCAGGAAGAAGCTTATTTTTTCTTAAAAAAATTTCTACAGTCCTCTCAGCAGAGAGGATTGCGTTATGTCCTTGTGATTACAGGAAAAGGACGATCCGTTGGGAGCGATGGAGCTTTGTATAGATTTGTTCCGTATTGGTTATCAACACCAGCTTTTCGATATTATGTCCACGCGTTTGAGCAAGCAGCGCGTCAGCATGGCGGAGAAGGTGCGCTTTATGTTTGGTTGCGCCGTTTTGTGTCGGGAGAAGGAAAGTGATGTTATTGTGGTCGCTCTAGATTTTATATTTATTTATACTTATAATTTATTGTTTTTGTATATTTCGTAAGAGCCTTGAATACAATATTCCCTTCTTTATAATTTTTTATAAAAAATTATAAAGATATTATTTTACATTCTACGTATTGCTTCACGCTTTTGTTTATCGCATTCTTTAACGGGGCACATCCCTCACGCAAAACAGAATGACATTGAATTGCATGTATTCACAGGCTTGTTTTAAAGAAACATCTCTCAACGCTCCCAAGCCTATTTTGCGACGGCATCCGTGAAGAGTATAATGATAAATCCATGAAGCACCCCCTATCTTTATACTTAATAAAAGGGCAATCTGGCATCATCGTACACTTTGCCATCTCCCAATGTTGCAACAACCCTTTAAGTCCTTGGCACTTGAAAGCATTTATAAGAGGCATGCCTTTCTTTAAGTGTTTTTAACTCTCCACAGTTCTCATCTCGCTCGTGACGCCCAAACAAAAGATTTTGATTGATTCAATATAAGAGGACTTAAAATGAGAGAGATATAAATGGATCTCATTCAGGTTGCAAAGCGATAAATTATTTTTATAAACCACAGCATTACTCTATTAAATACACGAAGCATAAAAACATGAGAAATTGAGAAACTAGCTTATTCAAAAGATGTCGCTATGGATAGTGTTAAAAGCAGTACAACTAAATTAAAGAAAATTGTGAAAATAAACAGGAATATAACTTTACAACACACAGCTGCGCAATAGCACCAAAAGATACAGTTTCGTTGAATAGTTTCATGAAGAAATTTTTTCATTCATTAAAAGCTCCATTAAATTTCTTTCTCATAATAATTCGATAATTAAAATTTAATAGCGAAGCGCAGAAGGCGTAGAATACGAGATTCAATTGAGGATATTACACTCTTATCCGACGTCTTTCAGATATTGGTTGAAATGCTAGCTTAGCATGAAAGGCACAATAGGGGCTATTTTCATCAGAATCTGCACCACAAAAATGAAAATCTGCTGATAATGGATCGCCAACCGGCCATCTACATGTATTTTCACTCAATTGTAGAAGATTAAGTTGACGTGATATAGGCACAACTACATTGGATTTTGTGGACATATCAACTTCTTTTACATCTTCCACTACAAATTCTGTCTTTAAAGCGGTTTCTTCAATACTTACAGATGATGTGTTTATTGGCGATACCGTGGATGTGTTGCGACGCACACGTGGAGATGATGGGCTGCTACTTCCCACGGGAGTTTTTTGCGCACGCGTGGTGCTTCCTTGTGCTGTCTTACCACGTCCTGGTAACTTTAATCGATGTACTTTGCCGATGACTGCATTTCTGCTGACCCCACCCAATTGAGCAGCAATTTGACTTGCACTTAACCCTTCACTCCAAAGCTTTTTAAGAAGCTCAACGCGTTCACATGTCCAACCCATACCAGCACTCCATTCCGATTACGTCACTAAGATGCTCTCCCCCGTTGCATCTTCAAATGTTTAAATAATGTTTTCATTACGCTGAATGAAAGAACTTTACACTCTACGTGAGCATAAAAAAATCATCCAACCTGTGGATTTACAAATCAAAACACATCATCTTGCTTATTATATTGTAAATTACAATATGCACTCACTCTATGACAAGAGTCTTTACCTCTTAAAGAGTTTATTTAGAATGTTTTCCCCAACTTGCAAATCAATCATAGGTTAAACTTTCACTTTTGTTTAAGGCTTTTTCCCAAAATGCTTATTTGTAGAACCTTCATTGACTTTTTTTCAATTGGTGTAATGATCTATTCTATAGGTGTAATCACTAATCGTAATGAAATGTTGAAAGCACCGTAACGAAATATACCATGCTGTTTTATTTGTAGTGTTGCTTTGTATATATATATATTGAAAAGACTAAAATATAAAGGGAATTATGATGGATGCCGTCTCTATACAACCACTTTATGAATGCTTCGCAAGACGAAATTTGCATTTTGAACAGGGGCATGGTGTATGGCTTATTTCCGATAAAGGAGACCATTATCTTGATTTCACATCTGGCATTGCTGTTAATGCATTAGGATATTCACATCCAAAATTGGTTGATACGCTCAAGATACAAGCTGAAAAACTTTGGCATGTTTCTAATATTTTTCAATCTCCTGAACAAGCATCTTTTGCCACGCGGCTTTGTGCAAATAGTTTTGCGGATAAGGTTTTTTTCTGCAATTCAGGCACTGAAGCATTGGAGTGCGCATTCAAAACGGCACGTCATTATTACTATGCTACTGGTCATTCAGCACGCATTGAAATAATTACTTTTGAAGGGGCATTTCATGGACGTACACTTGCTGCACTTGCTGCGACTGGGCATGAAAAGTATCTTGAAGGCTTTGGACCTAAAGCTGGTGGATTTATTCAAGTACCTTTTTGTGATGAAATCGCTTTGCGTAACGCTATTAATAAAAATACCGCCGCTATTCTTATTGAACCTATTCAAGGAGAAGGAGGAATACGAACGGTTTCTCATGAATATTTAAGGTTTTTGCGTAAAATATGCGATGATAATGGTCTGTTGTTGATTTTGGATGAAGTGCAAACGGGCATGGGACGAACAGGAAAGCTTTTTGCTTATGAATGGAGTGATGTCACGCCTGATATTCTTACCCTCGCAAAAGGACTAGGAGGTGGATTTCCATTGGGCGCTTGCCTTGCAACGGATAAAGTTGCAAAAAGTATGATACTTGGAACGCATGGATCAACCTTTGGAGGAAATTTGCTTGGAATGGCTGTAGGAAATAGTATTCTTGATGTTTTGTTAGAGCCAAGTTTTCTCATCCATGTTCAGCGCATGGGTGATAAACTAAAAAGTGGGCTTTTGCACATTCTCAATATCTATCCTGATATTATCTGCGCAGTTCAGGGGATGGGGCTTATGTTGGGTATTCAGTGTATTGTACCTTCAAATCTTGTCGTTAATGCTTTGGAAAATGAATATCTCTTAAGCGTTGCAGCCAACAACAACGTTGTGCGCTTATTGCCTCCTCTTATCATTAGGGAAGAAGAAATAGATGAAAGTTTACATCGTATTGAAAAAGCAATAGCGTATCTTTCACAAGTAAACAAAGAAAGACAAATATCACACACATGACAAATGCTCTTCGTCATTTCACGGACTTATCCATTTTAACGCCAGCAATAGCACGTGCACTGATCGATTATGCAAAGATCCTTAAAGCATCTTTTAAAGCAGGAAAAGGTTCAAAACCTTTTATAGGTAAAACACTTGCGATGATTTTTGAAAAACCATCCACACGAACCCGTATTTCATTCGATATCAGTATGCGCCAGCTTGGCGGAGATACAATCATGCTCACGGGTTCAGAGATGCAACTTGGTCATAGTGAAACCATAGCTGATACGGCGCGCGTTTTATCCCGTTTTGTGGATATCGTGATATTGCGAACAACGAAACACCAACGTATGCTCGAATTGGCACAATATGCACAAATTCCTGTCATTAATGCCCTTACAGATGATACACATCCTTGCCAAATTCTAGCAGATATCTTAACCTATGAGGAGCATCGGGGGCCAATTGCTAGCAAAATATTTGCGTGGATGGGGGATGGTAATAATGTGCTTCATTCCTTAATTGAAGCTGCAGCTCTTTTTGGTTTTCATTTGCGTATTGCCACACCAAAGGGCAGTGAACCACAGGAACAATTTGTACATTGGGCACGTGAGCGGGGAGCACATCTTATGCTAACCCATGATCCTCAAAAAGCGGCTCAAGATGCTGATTGTATTATGACCGATACATGGGTCTCCATGGGACAAGAATTTCGTGCTCGCAGTCATTCTATTTTTCAGCCTTATCAAGTCAATGAATCTCTCATGAAATTAGCAAAATCTGATGCTCTTTTTATGCATTGTCTTCCTGCTCATCGTGGTGAAGAAGTGGTTGATTCTGTGATTGATGGACCGCACTCCGTTGTTTTCGATGAGGCTGAAAATCGTCTTCATGCTCAAAAAGCAATTCTTTCTTGGTGTTTACAAGATGCGTTTTTCTCTCCACAATAGCCTCCCTACAACAAATTATATAAAAAAGGCAAAGCTATGAGTGAACAAGCTAAAGATGAAGCCTCTCTCAACAACAACTTCTTGCATGAAGATGATAGTGTTATTCCCTTTCAAGTTGAAGAACTTGATATCCGTGGACGTGCCGTACAACTTGGGGAAACTTTAAATTCTATTCTTAACAGACATCAATACCCTGAACCGGTTTCTTATCTTCTAGCAGAAGCTTTACTTTTAACGGTTCTGTTTGGAACTTCTCTAAAACTTACGGGAAAATTTATTTTACAAACTCATTCCGATGGACCAGTTAATATGTTGGTGTGCGATTTTTTGCCTCCTTCAAGTTTACGTGGATACGCTCGTTTTGATAAAGAACAGCTTAAACAAGCCATAGACAATGGTCAAACCTCTTCAGAAACACTTTTAGGAAAAGGCACTTTAGCTTTCACAATTGATCAAGGTCCCCATATGCAACCCTATCAAGGGATAGTTGCATTAGATGGATCAAATTTACAAGAAGCTTCTCGTATTTATTTTGATCAATCAGAACAAATTCCTACCGATATCCGTCTGGCTGTTGCTATATTAATTAATCGTGACCAACAAGGAAAACAGCAGAAAAGCTGGCGAGCTGGAGGTATTTTGATCCAACTTTTACCCCAAGAATCGTCTCATCATAAAATAGATGCCCCTCATCAAAAGCGAGAAGAAACGAAAACTCATACCCAATTGGATAACCAATGGCAGGAAGCTAAAATACTCATGGCAACGATTGAAAGTTCAGAATTAACAGATCCCCAAGTCGGTAGTAAACAGCTCTTGTTCCGTCTTTTTCATGAACAAGGTATTAGAGTTTTTAACCCTTTTTCTCTTGTCGATCAATGTTCTTGTTCACACGAAAAAATTAAAGGAATCCTAGAAGGCTTTTCTATTGATGAACGCAATAAAATGGTTAAAAATAAATATATTTCAGTCACATGTGAATTTTGCTCAAAAACATATTGTTTTACACCGCAAGAATTTTTAGAAGAAAAAACATAATCAAATATTTTTCATAAAAAATGATGATTGCAACAAAAGCCTATTTTATTTGCGTCATAAAAGTTTACGCATAAGCTCATATGAACTTCTAGAATATTTCTTGTCTTAGAGTTTTTTTAGTGTATACGAGTGATCGTTCTGTTGAGATCGGTAATTACGTCATAGAGTGCTTAAAAAAGAGTTCTCTGTAAAATATATTTTCTCCTCTCGAAAAAGCTTCTTTTGTACTTTTTACATCTCAAAAGTTTATTTCTTACAATGAATTCTTTTATAATGTTCATTGATAGATTGATTATGTATTCATAACTTATCTTCTCTGTTAAATGAGATTTTTTGATTGTAGTCATATTTTCTTACTCGAATTTATCTTATTAAGAGTCAAAAAAGCTCATTAGTTATAATCATAAGAGAAATTATCGATAGAATAAGAATGTATAGACTCAATATGGACTTTATAGAGTCTATTACGAACAGATAGTGTAATGGGAATAAATATAACAATGACGCTGCGAAGGAACGGGTTTGTTATTTTATAAAAAAGATGAGAATAGTGGTGAAGTCCCCTCATAACAATGTGCATTTTAGATAAAAAGCGAAGACCTATATGACTTTGAAAATAATAGTTGGTTGCTGTCACTAATCTAACGATGGTTCTATAGCAATATTGTTTTTGTCCAAGTAATCAAAAATAAAGCTCCTACACAGATATTTCTTTACACATGTTTTTGAATCAACAATGGTAATACTCTTGTAAAATTTTTCTAAGAAGAATGCGGGTCCGTATAAATAAAATAGCATACATAGCATGATAAAACGTTATGTTTTTACAAACCTGCATTATTTTATTTTTCTTCTGTCATAATCGCTTGTTCAATTTTTGGTAGAATTTTTTTTTGATAAATTTGCCATGTTAAGGGACCAACATGTTTGGCAATAATGATGCTCTCTTTATTCAAGAGAAAGGTTTCTGGGGGGCCATATATTCCCCAATCAATGGCTGTATATCCTGAAACATCAAAGCCAATAAATTTAAAAGGATTACCAAAACTGTTTAAAAAACGCAGAGCGTTTGTTTTATTATCTTTATAATTAATACCAATCAGATCAAAACGTTTATCTTGTGCAATTTGCATAAGAATAGGATGTTCTTCGCGACAGGGCAGACACCAAGAGCCCCAAAAATTGACCAATGTGACACGTCCTTTAAACTGTTTTGAATTGAGATAACTTTCTTTATCAAGAAGAGGAAGATGAATATTGGGAGCAGGTTTTTCAGCCAATGCGTTTGGGAGAAGAGAAGAATCTTGAAGGTGTTTTTTATCCATAAAGTTGAAAAAAAGCACCATGAGAAGAAGAAAAAGAACAAATGGTCCAAAAAAAACAAGCAGAACAGGCAAAGATATATTTTTTTTAAGTTTGGAGGGATGTTTTTCATTATACTTTTCTTTTTGTGACAGCTCTTTTTTGTTTAGTTGTTGGAGAATTTTTTTTTGGTATAGAGCTTTGCAAAGAATATATCCAATAAGACATAAGAGGGATATTGCAGAAAGCACATAGCTTAAAACAACAATTTGCTCGTGTTTAAGGGTGCTAAGGAAAAAATCAATTTTCTGAGATAGATTTCCTAAAAGTCCGCTGTGGATGCCATTTAGGTCGAGCATGATGAAGCGTCCTGTTGTTGTGCACGACGGGATTTTTTAATCTGAAGTATTCGGATATAATGACGATTGATTTCATTTCGCATAGCCATCAAATAAAGCACAATAAACATAAAGATAAAACAAAAGAGCATTGTTATAAGGGGCCATAACATAGCATTGTCGATTGTTGATCCTCCAGCACGTAACAATGATGCTGGTTGATGCAATGTATTCCACCAATTAACGGAAAATTTAATAACAGGGATATTAACAAATCCAACAAGTGTAAGAATTGCAGTCGCACGAGCGGCTTTTACTTGGTTGTCAAAAGCACGCCCAAGCAGGATAATGGAGAGATAGATAAAAAGCAGAATTAAAACTGATGTTAACCGTGCATCCCAGACCCACCATGTTCCCCATGTAGGTCGCCCCCAAAGTGCTCCTGTCATGAGAGCCAAGGCGGTAAAAATTGCCCCAATAGGCGCTCCACATTTAAGTGCCACGTCAGCAAGATGATATTTCCAAATCAGATTTCCTAATGCCGCTGCACTCATCGTTACATAGCAGAATGTAGACAACCACGCAAAGGGTACATGAAGGTACATAATCTTAACAGTAATGCCTTGTTGATAGTCATCAGGGGAATGCATCACTAGAATAAGCCCTAAGATAAGGAAACACAATGTTATGCCGGCCAACCAAGGTAAGACGACTCTGCTTATTTTCATGAAAAGGGTGAAACTTGCAGGGAGTAACCTGATTTTATATGTACGAGATAGTTTATTCATAAAATTCATAATAGGCAGAGTTTTGCTATGCGGCAATCATCTTTTATTATTCTGATAAAAGTTTAAGCGTTATCGCAGCAACAAAAGAGCTAAAGAGACTCAAAAGAAGTGAAAAAGCGCTGAGAAGAGCTAGAGAAGTGAGAAAAGAGGTATTTGGGTTTATTGGGGCTGTAGCAGCGGAAACACCAAAAATCATAATTGGAATGATCCACGGCAAGATAATGATAAAAATAAGCAAAGTACTGTGCAACAATGAGGTTGCGAGTGCAGCGCCTATAGCACCAATAAAAATAATAGCTGGTGTTCCGCATAAAAGGGTAAGTATTGTTGTAAAAGTTATTACTACATCTAAATGGAGCATGAGGGCTAAAATAGGTGTGGCAAAAATAAGAGGAAGCATTGTTCCTACCCAATGGGCAAGACATTTTGTAAAGACAATTAGTGTAAAACTTTGTCTTTTTCCTGAAAGGATAAATTGGTCGAGATTACCATCATCGCGATCGATTTGGAAAAGTTTGTTCAGATTGAGGAGTCCTGCAAGAAGGGCTCCAAACCACAATATACCTGGTCCTATTTGTGCAAGAGTTTTGGGATCTGGTCCAATGGCAAAGGGGGTTATGACAACAACAGCGATAAAAAACAATAATCCTGTTAGTGAAGTGGCTTGTAGCGCTAATAATAGTTTAAGATCACGCCAGAACAGTGCTTTCATTTTATTCTCTCCTAGAGAGGTAAAAATTTTTCCAGAGCGATTTTATGGTTTTCTGGAATGCCTATGGAATTATGAGTTGCAGCGATAATCATACCTCCTTGATTGAGATGACGTTGGAAAATACGAGCAAGGAGTTTTTGAGCATGGTTATCAAGCCCAGATATTGGTTCATCTAAAATCCAAAGAGGACGATAGGAGAGCAAAAGGCGCGCAATAGCTACGCGTCTTTGTTGTCCAGTTGACAGGGCGTTAAAGGGTAAATGTTCAAGGTTAGAAAGACCAATATCGGCAAGAGCTTCATGCGCAAAACGTAAATGTTGACCGTAAAAATCTGCCCAAAATTGCAAATTATCAATGACAGATAAGAGAGGTTTCATAGCATTTTGAGGACCAAGATAATGACAAGCAGTTGCAACAGGGTATATTTGATCATGGTCTTTAAGTATTATATGACCTTCAGCAGCCTCAAGAAGACCGACAATGATTCGGAGTAATGTAGACTTTCCGATACCATTAGGACCGGTGATTGTCATAAGTTGCTGTGAAAATAAACAAAAAGAAAGACCTTGAAACAGAATTTCCTCGTTTCTGTAAGCGGCTAAATCTTTGCCTGATAACACCATGTGATTGCCTATTTTGTTTTTATTTTCATATTCTTTATTGCATTATAGAATAAAAAACACATTTTTTATGCAATTGTACCTAGAATAGTTCTAGAAATAGTTCTATAAGGGATACCTTACATCAATATCTGGTGTAAAATGGTTTCTGGCGCTGATTTCCGCATTATGCCTAGAGGGTGGAGGGGGAAATGGATGGCGGAGGTAATTGCGTCTGCGCTCAAGCTGCGACCTTGACTCGTAGTTTGTGTTGTTCATTCCTGGAAATTGGGTGGTTATAGTATGAGGGTGGACAGTCATGACTCAAATTGATAGCTTTAATTGTCGTAGAGTATTAAATGTTGGTGGCAAAGAATATACTTATTATAGCTTGATTGAAGCGGAGAAGAACGGACTTGAAGGTGTTTCTCGTTTACCGTTTTCGATGAAAGTTATTCTCGAAAATTTATTGCGATTCGAAGATGGTCGCACAGTTAAAAAAGAGGATATCTTCAATGTTGCTAAGTGGTTAAACGACAAAGGGAGCGCTGGGGCAGAAATTGCTTACCGTCCTGCACGTGTTCTTATGCAGGATTTTACAGGTGTTCCAGCAGTTGTTGATCTTTCTGCAATGCGTGATGCTATGGTTAAACTTGGCGGTAACGCTGAAAAAATTAATCCTCTCATTCCCGTTGATCTCATCATTGATCACTCAGTTATTGTTGATGCTTTTGGCAATTCCATGGCTTTTAAGGAAAACGTTGAGCATGAATATGAACGCAATGGTGAACGCTATCGTTTCCTTAAATGGGGGCAACAAGCCTTTCAAAATTTTCGCGTTGTTCCTCCAGGAACAGGGATTTGTCATCAGGTTAACTTAGAATATTTAGCACAATGTGTATGGATGAAGAATGAAGAGGGCTGTGAGACGATTTATCCTGACACCTGTGTGGGAACTGATTCGCATACGACTATGGTAAATGGTTTAGGGGTTTTAGGTTGGGGTGTGGGTGGTATTGAAGCAGAAGCAGCAATGTTAGGCCAACCTGTTTCTATGTTGTTACCTGAAGTGATTGGTTTTCGTCTAACAGGTAAACTTAAGGAAGGTGTAACAGCCACCGATCTCGTATTAACGGTGACCCAAATGCTACGTCGGAAGGGTGTTGTCGGTAAATTTGTTGAGTTTTTTGGTCCTGGTTTGGAGCATATGACGCTTGCTGATCGGGCAACGATTGGAAATATGGCACCTGAATATGGAGCAACGTGTGGTTTTTTTCCAATTGATAAGGAGACAGTGCGTTATCTCAATATGACAGGGCGTGATGAAAGTCGGATTGCCTTAGTGGAGGCTTACACCAAAGCACAAGGGATGTGGCATGATGAAATGGTGGCTCATCCCATTTTTAGTGATACAATTGAATTAGATATGGGAACCGTTGTCCCTTCTATGGCTGGTCCTAAACGTCCTGAAGGACGTATTGCATTGGAAAATGTTGGGCAGGGTTTTGAGAAGGCATTGGTCGAAGACTATAAGAAGACTTCTGGACAAGATAAGCGTTATCAGGTTGAGGGTGAAGAATATACGCTTGGTCACGGTGATGTGGTGATCGCTGCGATTACGTCGTGTACGAATACATCGAATCCAAGTGTTCTTATTGCAGCGGGTCTTTTGGCACGAAATGCTGTGGCAAAGGGTCTTAAGAGTAAACCATGGGTAAAAACTTCTCTTGCACCTGGTTCACAAGTCGTTGAAGCTTACCTTCAAAATTCGGGTCTGCAAAAAGATTTAGATGCATTAGGATTTAACTTAGTAGGATTTGGGTGCACAACATGTATTGGGAATTCTGGTCCTTTGCATCCAGCTATTTCCAAAACGATTAATGACAATGGTATAATTGCATCTGCGGTTCTTTCAGGAAATCGTAATTTTGAAGGGCGTGTTTCCCCTGATGTGCAAGCGAATTATTTAGCTTCACCACCATTAGTTGTTGCACATGCGCTCATCGGGACGGTGTGTAAAGATTTAACCAAGGAGCCTCTAGGTGAAGATTCAAATGGCCACCCCATTTATTTGAGAGATATTTGGCCAACTTCTCAAGAAATACAGGAGTTTATCGAAAAAAATGTCACGCGGAAGGTTTTTGCCGAAAAGTATGCAGATGTTTTTAAGGGAGATGAAAATTGGCAAAAAGTTCAGATTCCTACGGGTTCTACCTATTCTTGGGATGAGCAATCCACCTATGTACGCAATCCACCTTATTTCGATGATATGCAGAAAACACCTGATATCTTACCAGATATTAAAGATGCACGGATTTTAGGTTTATTTGGTGATAAAATCACGACGGATCATATTTCTCCTGCTGGTTCTATTAAAGCAGCTTCTCCTGCCGGAAAATATTTAATGGATCATGGTGTTAAAGTGGCTGATTTTAATCAGTATGGAACGCGTCGTGGGAATCATGAAGTTATGGTGCGTGGGACCTTTGCCAATATTCGCATTCGTAATTTCATGTTAGGGGAAAATGGTCGAGAAGGAGGTTATACGGTTCATTATCCGTCAGCGGTAGAACAAACCATTTACGATGCAGCAATGGCGTATAAACAAGAAGGTATTCCACTCGTTGTTTTTGCAGGTATTGAATATGGTAATGGATCATCCCGCGATTGGGCTGCCAAGGGGACCAATCTTCTTGGTGTCAAAGCAGTGATTGTGCAGTCTTTTGAAAGGATTCATCGCTCTAATCTTGTTGGTATGGGCATTGTCCCTTTTGTTTTTGAGGAGGGGCTAAGTTGGAAATCTTTAGGCTTAAAGGGAGATGAAAAGGTGACAATTGAAGGGATTCATAACTTGAAACCTCGTCAAAAGACTGTAGCGAAAATTACTTTTTCTGATGGTACGGTAAAAACCGTTCCATTATTATGCCGTGTTGATACTGAAGATGAGCTAGATTATTTGCATCATGGTGGAATTTTGCAATATGTCTTGCGTAAGTTAGCCGTTTAAATTCTTTTGTTTGTTAAGGAATATCTATTATTAAGCTATAAAGTTGCGGATCAAAGAGTTTGGCTTCGTTTTTTTATGGCTATCTTTGAAAATCTAATTGACGTTAGCTTTAGGATTGCGCTATAATCCACACGGTTATAGGCAGCTTTATAGTTTTGCTTGGGTTGGATTTATTTATATTGGTAGAGTTGTTATTGAGACTCATTTTACCAAGGTGTTGAAAGAGAGATTATATTTATGGCGAATACACCTTCTGCTCGAAAAGCGGTGCGCAAGGTTGCGGCGCGCACACAGGTTAATAAGGCCCGCCGTTCACGCGTTCGTACTTTTATACGTAAGTTTGATGATGCTTTAGCGGGTGGCGATAAGGCATCTGCAGAGATTGCATTTAAGAATTTTGAGCCTGAAATTATGCGTGCAGTTTCTAAAGGGGTTTTTCATAAAAATGCTGCTGCGAGGAAAGTATCGCGTTTAGCTAAACGTTTGAAGGCTCTCAGCGTTTAAGCTTTTTCTCCTTTAATTGAGAACAAAGCCAGTATCCATGAGGATGCTGGCTTTTTGTTTATTATTTCAAAAGTTTCTATTGAAAATAAGAATCGATAATGATTCTCCACTTGAAAAAGGAGAGAAAGTTTATAGAGGGAGGTATGGTTATCCACAAGCTTTGTGGATTTGTACAGAGTCTTTTTTGTCAAGCATTTTATTTTTTTTTTTAAATCTGAAGAGATTCTTTAATTATTGGTAAATTTAGAGAAAAAAAATGAATTGAATCAATATTTTTTTCAGTCCTCATTAATATAAGCATTTTTTTCGGGTTTTTTGATTTTATTTTGACCTCTTGCATTTTACCTCTGCTGTTTTGTATGGTTCTTATGAAGACTAAGAAGCATGAAGGGGTCACATCAGCGCATTATTCTGTATTTTGTTGAATACAAGATGTTTTGATTTAGGCTTTTCGAAACTTTTGTGTTGGAGAGGTTTTCTGACGGTTTTTTAGTTTTCTTAATGGATATGTTTACCATTTTAGAAGGGTGGGTCATATCATGAGTGCAAGTAAATCTTATTGGTCATCTTTGTTAGTAGGGTTGTGATGAGGCTATCCTAGGGGAGGGTGAGTAATCTTATTTGGGGTAGGGCGTTTTGCCTTCGCTAGATTTATTTTAGTTGTTTGGCAGGACAAAATTTTATTTTTATCAGGATGGAAGATGGTGGATAAATTGAACTCTAAAGCTAGTTCCTTTAAAAGGGTTTCGGTAAATATCCTGTCGGCAGAGAACATAATAAAGAATAGGATGACGGAAAGTGATGAGAACGTTTGTAGAAATGCTTCTATAGGGCATTCTATTGTTTCAGAGGAGGAAAGTGCGGCGGCTTTTATACGTGTTATGGCGCAATTAAAGGTGCAGGTTGGTGTTGAGGCTTATACCAGTTGGTTTGGACGTGTGAAGCTTGCTGAATATAGTCATACTCTTGTAAAGCTTTCTGTTCCTACTGCTTTTTTACGTTCATGGATTAATAATCACTATGGTTCTCTTTTGACTCATTTATGGAAACAAGAGAATTCAGCAATTCTTCGTGTTGAAGTTATTGTTCGTGGTATGGAACGCGTTTCAAGAGATGTCGTTTGTAAAAGAAGTGTTCCTCCTGTTGTGCTAGAGGAGCAGGCGACTTCATCTTTTGTTGAAAGTTGCGCAGAGCATTCAGTTAAGAATTCTCAAACGGGAGTTTTTGGATCTCCACTTGATTCTCGCTATACTTTTGAAAGTTTTGTTGAGGGGGCTTCTAATCGTGTTGCTTTAGCAGCTGCGCGTTCCATTGCAGAGGGGCATAAAAGTGCCTTACGTTTTAATCCTCTTTTTATTCACGCATCTGTTGGCTTAGGAAAAACACATTTGCTTCAAGCGATTGCTGCTTCTGCATTGAAGCGTTTAACGTCTGCGCGCGTTATTTATTTAACTGCTGAATATTTTATGTGGCGTTTTGCAACAGCTATTCGTGATAATGATGCTCTTTCTTTTAAAGAACAGCTTCGTGATATCGACCTTTTGATTATTGATGATATGCAGTTTTTGCAGGGTAAGTCGATACAACATGAGTTTTGCCATTTGCTTAATATGTTGCTTGATAGTGCAAAACAGGTTGTTGTCGCTGCAGATCGTCCACCAGCAGAATTAGAATCGCTTGATCTTCGCGTTCGCTCTCGTCTTCAGGGAGGGGTAGCTCTTGAAATTGAAGCACCAGATTATGAAATGCGTTTGCAAATGTTGCGCCAGCGGTTGAAGGTGGCACAACAAGATGATGGCATGGTATCAATTTCTGATGATATCTTGGAATATATTGCGAAAACGGTTTTAGGGTCGGGGCGTGATATTGAAGGTGCGTTTAATCAGCTCTTGTTTCGTCAATCTTTTGAGTCTGATTTATCTTTAGAGCGGATTGATGAGTTATTAGGTCATTTGACACGTCCTAGTGAACCTAAGCGTATTCGGATTGAAGAAATTCAGCGTACGGTAGCACGCCATTATAATGTTTCTAAACAGGACTTGTTATCTAATCGTCGAACACGTACGGTTGTGAAGCCACGGCAAGTTGCAATGTATTTAGCAAAAGTATTAACTCCTCGCTCATTACCAGAAATTGGGCGCCGTTTTGGTGGGCGTGATCATACAACAGTTTTACACGCTGTGCGTAAAATTGAAGATTTGGTTTGTGGTGATCAGACCTTGGCTAAGGAACTTGAGTTGCTTAAGCGGTTGATTGGAGAACAGGCTGTATAGTGTTTATCGTTTCTTTCTTTGGAGAGACTTTAAAGAATTTAATGAAAAGATTTATTTTTTCTTATGCAGGAGTGACTTGCCATTTTAAGAGAGGTTTAATAAACTCTAGCAGGCGATTCTTAAAGAGGGTCTATTCTTTAAGTCTAAAGAATTCTTATAGTTTTTAGTAAATCATACGGGGCTTTTATGCGGATTACAGTTGATCGCAGTCAATTTCTCAAGTCTCTTGGTCGGGTTCACCGTGTGGTAGAGCGCCGTAATACTGTTCCTATTTTATCGAATGTGTTGATTGATGCAGAAAATGGCCGTGTACAGTTAAAAGCAACAGACCTTGATTTAGAGGTTATGGAATCTTTTGCAGTTAATGTTAAACAAGCTGGAGCAACAACTGTTCCGGCACATTTGCTCTATGATATCATTCGAAAACTTCCTGATAGCAATGAAGTTGTATTATCCCTCGATGAGAATCAAGCAGGTACAATGTCCGTTGTTTCGGGTTGTGCACATTTTCAGCTTCAATGTCTTCCGAAGGCAGACTTTCCAGAGTCGCTTCCTGGGCAATTTGGTTATCGTTTTTCTTTATCGGCATCAGGCTTAAAACATTTACTTGATTGTACACAATTTGCCATTTCTACTGAAGAAACCCGTTATTATCTTAATGGTATTTATTTCCATATTATTAATGATGGTGTTTTGAAATTGCGTTTGGTTGCAACTGATGGTCATCGTTTGGCACAAGTTGAGATGGAAGCTCCTTCGGGAGTTGAGGGAATGCCTAGTGTTATTGTTCCCCGTAAAGCTGTAGGAGAATTGCAAAAACTTCTTTCAGAAGAAAATGATAGCGATGTATGTATAGAGCTTTCGGAGACAAAAATTCGTTTTTCTATAGGCTCTGTGATTTTTACATCAAAATTAATTGATGGAACATTTCCAGATTATCAACGTGTTATCCCTCTTGGAAATGATAAAGAATTAATTGTTAATAGGCAGGACTTTTCTTCTGCAGTTGATCGTGTTTCAACGATTTCAAGTGATCGGGGGCGTGCAGTTAAATTAACGATTGAGCATGGACAGTTAAGGCTTGTTGTTAATAGCCCAGATTCGGGCAGTGCAGAAGATCAATTATCAGTAACTTATGCATCTGAACCGCTTGAGATAGGATTTAATTCACGTTATCTTTTGGATATTGCTGGGCAGCTTTCAAGTGATGAGATGGTTTTTATGTTGGCTGAGGCTGGAGCACCAGCTCTGATTCGTGATAATGATGATGCGGATGTGCTCTATGTACTGATGCCTATTCGCGTTTAGGGGCAGTTGTTTTGCAATGCATGGCCAGTCATGTGCACAAAGTGGCAGTGAGGCAGCTGAAGCTTTTACGTTATCGCAATTATTCTTTTTTCAATATTCATTTTTCTGGTCAGCATGTGGTTTTTACTGGCCATAATGGTGCTGGTAAGACGAATCTTTTAGAGGCGTTATCTTTTCTTTCTCCTGGTCGTGGTTTGCGGCGTGCTGTTTATTCTGACGTTAGTTTTGTAGATGGTGGTGGTGGAGGATTTGTTGTATTTGCGCGTCTTGAATGCGCTCTTTATGGTGAAGTAAAGATTGGTACAGCTTTTGAGGTTAGCGATAACAGTCGAAAGGTCCATATTAATGGTGTGAATGAGTCGAGTGATTGCCTAACAGATTATTGTCATATTAGTGTCCTAACACCGTCTATGGATGGTCTTTTTACAGGTCCTTCACTTGAGCGCCGTAGTTTTTTGGACCGTATGGTTTTGGCGATTGATCCCTTGCATAGGCGCCGCATAGCCGATTATGATAGAGCTATGCGCGCACGTAATCGTTTGTTTTTAGATGGAAATGAAGATTGTGCTTGGTTTGATGCTTTAGAAAAGCAAATGGCAGAATTGGCGACAGCTATTTCTGCGGCGCGTGTTGATGTTATTCGTCTTTTAAATGACATGTTTACACAAATGCCCTCACAGATACCTTTTCCACGAGCTTTTTTGCAAATTGATGGTTTTTTAGAAACAGCTCTTAGTGAAATATCAGCAACTGAAGTTGAAGAACAATTTTGTGATCGATTGCGGCATAATCGCGCAATGGATCGTGCTGCTGGTCGGACGTTAGAAGGACCACATCGTGCAGATTTGCAGGTTTTTTATGCTGATAAAAATAGAGCAGCAACATCTTGTTCAACAGGTGAACAAAAAGCGCTGCTAACAGGTTTAGTTTTGTGTCATGCACGTCTAACAGGTATGATGTCGGAAAGATCTCCTATTCTTCTTCTTGATGAAATGGCTGCCCATCTTGATTCGCATCGACGTGCTGCTCTATTTGATATTCTTGATGATTTAGCTGTACAAACATTTATGACAGGAACAGATCGTCTTTTATTTGATGACTTAAAAGGACGCGCAGAATTCTTTGAGATTAAGGATGGAGCTTTATTGCCGTAAAAACATGCTAAATATTTTTTTAATAAGTGATAGGTCTGAAAGAAAAGGCTTGCTATGTCAGAGATAATAACGATTTTAAATGGTCCTAATTTAAATTTTCTAGGTCAACGTGAGCCAGAAATTTATGGAACTGAAACTCTAGAAGATATTGAAAAAAGATGCAGAGAATGGGCAAAAAAAAATGATATTATAATAAATTTTTATCAAAGTAACTATGAAGGGCAATTAGTGGCATGGATACAAGAAGCAATAGAGGCAAGTTCTGGATTGATCATTAACCCAGCGGCTTACAGTCATACATCTGTTGCACTTCTTGATGCTCTAAAAATGTTTTCAGGGCCGAAAGTAGAAGTTCATTTATCTCATATTTATCAGCGTGAAGCTTTTCGTCACCATTCTTATACATCTGCAGGTGTAGACGCTATCATAACTGGGTGTGGAGGTGATGGATATCGGTTTGCACTTGAGTATATTGCAAAACAATTAAGCAAAACAATTAAATTGTGATAGGTAAAGAGTAAGCGTTTAATAAGAGTAATATAGGCATTTAATTCTCTTGATAATTATTTTCAAATCTGTACAATGTGAGGTATATATTTATGACAGTTTTTAGTGCGTATGACGGGGGTAAATAGAGATGAAAAGCTTTGTTAGACAATTAGAAATGCTTGTGATTTTAGGGGGAGCACTGCTTTTGTCTGGTTGTAAAATTGATGTTATGCAGCCATCAGGTTATGTTGCACGTCAACAGCTCATTTTGATCGTTGTTTGTGTGGTGGTGATGCTTTGTATTGTTATCCCAGTTATGGTGAGTGTGGTATTTTTAGCTATAAAATATCGTGCATCGAATATGAAAGCGGACTATTCTCCTGATTGGGCACATTCAAATAAAATTGAAGCATTGATGTGGGGTATTCCAGTTGTAATTGTAATGGTTTTAGGTTCATTAACAGCTTATTATACCTATAAGCTTGAACCTACAAATCCTCTTCCAGTGGAAGTTGTAGGTGAAGGAAAGCCATTACAGATTGATGCTGTTGCTCTTGATTGGAAATGGCTTTTTATTTATCCTGAATACGGTGTTGCATCGATTAATGAGATTTATGCGCCTGAAGGACGTCAAGTTTTATTGCAATTGACGTCAGAGAATTCTGTCAATGCTTTTTGGGTTCCCAAATTGGGTACAGTTCTTTACGCTATGCCGCAGATGAATGCTAAGTTGCATTTGGTCGCTGAAGAGCAAGGAGTATTCAAAGGAGCCTCAGCAAATTATAGTGGTGATGGTTTTTCGGGTATGCGGTTTAAGTGGCATTCTGTGTCTTTGCAGGATTTTGAGGATTGGATTGTAAAAGCTCGGGCTAATGGTCGAGTACTTGATCGTTCATCTTATCGTCAACTTTCTATTGCGCCTCGTATGGGTGATATTGCTGCGAAGGAAAAAGATGCTGAAGTTCGTTATTTTGCACCTGTTGAGAAGCGGCTTTACTATCGTGTTGTGAATCGATGTGTCGATGAAAAGACGGTATGTAATGAAGATTTAATGAAACGTGCTGCTGCTCAGACGCTATGGGGTGCACTATGTTCAGTATTTGATCCTGATGTTATTTAACAGAGTCAATAAAGTAAAGAGCCCTTTTAACAAAGGTTTCTTTTAAACTTGAATTTCATTTGAAATGGGTTGAGAAATGTTTGGAAGACTTACAGATCCTACGGCAGGTGCTTTTCATGCGCTTGCACATGAACCGATCGTTTTGTATACATGTATTGCGATTGTTTTGGTTGGTTTAATTGCTGTTATTGCTCTAACAGTACTTGGGTGGTGGGGGATTCTATGGCGAAATTGGATTACAACGGTTGACCATAAACGCATAGGTATTATGTACATCGTTCTTGGAATTATTATGCTTGTTCGCGGTTTTGCGGACGCACTTATGATGCGAACGCATCAAGCTTTAGCTCTTGGGAGTGAAACAGCAGGTTATTTGCCCCCTGAGCATTTTGATCAAATTTTTTCGGCGCATGGTACGATCATGATTTTTTTCATGGCCACGCCTATTTTATTTGGTCTTTTTAATTATCTTATACCACTTCAAATTGGTGCGCGTGATGTTGCTTTTCCCTTTGCAAATAATCTAGGTTTTTGGATTACGGCTGCAGGGGCGATATTGATTAACATATCCCTAGGTGTTGGGAATTTTGGTCGTGGTGGTTGGTTGATGTATCCACCTTTTACAGAATTGCAAACGAGTCCAGATACAGGGGTAGATTATTATTTATGGTCACTTCAGCTTTCTGGTATTGCAACAACAATGGGATCAGTGAATTTTATTGCAACGATGATTAAAATGCGTGCTCCTGGAATGACAATGATGAGAATGCCTATTTTTTGTTGGAGTGCTTTTGTCAGCAATGTTCTTATTGTAGTCATTTATCCTGTTTTGGCTGTAGCATTTGCACTCTTGGCATGTGATCGTTATTTGAACATGAATTTCTTTACCAATGTTGGTGGCGGAAATCCGATGGTATGGATTAACTATGTTTGGGTTTTTGGTCATCCTGAGGTTTATGTTTTGGTTGTTCCTGCTTTTGGAATTGTTTCTGAAGTTGTATCAACTTTTTCTTCAAAACGCCTCTTTGGTTATACTTCAATGATATGGGCCATGTTGGTTATTTTGATTCTTTCGCTTCTTGTTTGGGGCCATCATTTCTTCACAATGGGTGGGGGTGAAGCTGTAAATACCTTCTTTAGTATTGCTACGATGATTATTGCAGTTCCAACCGGTGTAAAAGTTTTTAATTGGCTGCTTACGATGTATAGAGGTCGGATTCGCTTTGAGCCTCCTATGCTTTGGTGCATGGGTATGATCTTTACATTTGTTGGTGGTGGATTAACAGGTGTTTTATTATCTATTGTTCCTGCTGATTGGCAGTTTCATAATTCGCTCTTTTTGATAGCACATTTCCATCATACAATTATTGGAGGTGTGGTTTTTGCGTACTTAGCGGGGATTGCATTTTGGTTTCCAAAAGTTTTTGGTTATAAACCAAATCGCATACTAGGTATTACATCTTTTTGGTGTTGGTTTATTGGTTTTTACCTTGCCTTTTTCCCCGTTTATGCGCTTGGTTTAATGGGGGCGACGCGTCGTCTTCAGCATTACATGGAACCTAGTTGGCAGCCGATGTTTATTATTGCTGCATTGGGTGCTTGTATTATCTTACTTGGTATCCTTTGTTTTGTGCTACAGGTTGTTTTGGCGATTTGGTACGGTATTAAGCATAAAGGGCACTTACCGGTAACATTAAATGATTCTTGGGGTGATGCACGTACACTTGAATGGTTTACCTCTTCACCGCCTCCTTCTTATAATTTTGCCCTCCTTCCAAAGATACAGTCTGATGATGCTTATTGGAATATGAAGAAAAGTGGTTATCAACGGCCGACAAGTGGATTTACAAAAATTCATATGCCATCGAATACATCGGCTGGAATTATTGCTGGCTTCTTCTCATTAGTTGTTGGTTTTGCGCTTGTTTGGCATATTTGGTGGCTTGTTGCGGTTGGACTGGTTGGTTTTATTGCAACGCTTGTGTGTCATTCATTAACAGGTGATCATCATGGTTACTATATTCCAGCTGAAGAAGTGCAAAAAACTGAAGATGCCTTTACGGCTGTTCTTAAAGAGCAAGGAGTGACAGTATGAGTGCTGTAACAATGAATAACGCGAGTACTATAGATGAACTTCACCACGATAGTAGCTCGGTAATGACGTTTGGTTTTTGGGTCTATATTCTTTCAGACTTAATCCTGTTTTCGACACTGTTTTCAAGTTTTGCTGTATTTTCTGCTTCTTATGGTGGTGGTAAAGCGGGCAGTGAGTTTATAGATTTAAAGTTTGTTTTGGTTGAGACTGCTTTCTTGTTGTTTTCGTCCGTCACTTATGGCTTTGCAATGGTACAAGCACATAAAAATAACATCAGTGGTGTGCGTTTATGGATGGCTATTACCTTTGGATTGGGGTGTTGCTTCATTGGTATGGAACTTTACGAATTTCATGAACTTTTGAGTGAGGTTTTTTATTTTGATCCAAATGCTTATGCGGGTATTGATCCTGCAACAGGTTTACAGCTTTTTGGACGGGAAATTCTCTCTGCTTATTGGTCAGCATTTTTTGCTTTGGTTGGCACCCATGGACTTCACGTAAGTGTTGGCCTTCTTTGGATGGTTGTGATGTTTTTTCATCTTCGTCGTAATGGCTTGGATCAGAACAATAAAACACGTTTAGCATGTCTTTCCATTTTTTGGCATTTACTTGATATTGTATGGATTGGTGTTTTCACCATGGTTTATCTATTAGGAGCGTTGTGATGAGCGTGCAAAATGAAACACATGGTCCCAGTACTGGTTCCTATTTGGTTGGTTTTATTCTGGCTGTATTTTTCACTTTGGGTTCTTTTATTCCTGTGATGTATGGAATGATGGAAAGTTGGGCAGTTAGTACAAAGGTTGCGTATCTTATTGGGATGGCGATTATTCAGATTATAGTACAAATTGTTTTCTTTTTGCACTTGAATTCTGGTCCAGACGCCAAGTGGAATTTAAGCGCGTTGTGGTTTGCTGCTATTTGCGTTTTTGTTATTATTGGGGGAACTTGGTGGGCTATTTCTCATTTGAATTATAATATGATGGGTGGTTCAGGACGTGTTATTGAACCGGAAATATCAAGTAGAGATGATTCTTCAGTGTCTGAGCAGTTATCAAACAAAGATATATCCGTAAGAAAACAGCCAGAAAAGATACAGGGCTCAGAGGTTTCGATGGAGCAAGGTGCAAGTACGCAAACTCCTGTAGATCAAGCACTTGGTTCAGAAATGCCTATGGGGCAGGGTCTAAGTACGCAAACTCCTGTAGATCAAGCACCTGGTTCAGAAATGCCTATGGGGCAGGGTCTAAGTACGCAAACTCCTGTAGATCAAGCACCTAGTTCAGAAATGCCTATGGGGCAGGGTCTAAGTACGCAAACTCCTGTAGATCAAGCACCTGGTTCAGAAATGCCTATGGGGCAGGGTCTAAGTACGCAAACTCCTGTAGATCAAGCACCTGGTTCAGAAATGCCCATGGGGCAGGGTCTAGGTACGCAAACTCCTGTAGATCAAGCACCTGGTTCAGAAATGCCTATGGGGCAGGGTCTAGGTACGCAAACTCCTGTAGATCAAGCACCTGTTTCAGAAATGCCTATGGGGCAGGGTCTAGGTACACAAACTCCTGTAGATCAAGCACCTGGTTCAGAAATGCCTATGGGGCAGGGTCTAAGTACGCAAACTCCTGTAGATCAAGCACCTGGTTCAGAAATGCCCATGGAGCAAGGTCCAAATACGCAGTTTCCTGTGGAGTAGTTGTTAGAAATATCTACGGAGCTAATGCGGCATGTATCAGCTTCGTAGAAGAAATTTGTAGGATATAAAGCAGGAGATAAGTACAAGATATCAGTGGAATGAGTATCATTATTTTGAATATACTTTTAATTTAAAAGAGAAAGTCCGTGGGGTATTTAGCCAATCTTTAATTTTTGAGACAAATAGCTATTTGTAGAATATACAAAAAGTGATGTTTGTAAAATTTACTACAAAGAAAGAGAATGTGCGAAACAAATTTTTATATTGTGTGAGATAAAAAAGCTACGAAGCAGTAATATTTTTAGATTTAAAGAATTTATATTAAAGATAGCATTAAAATTATTTGTAATAATAATATGCAATTGAAATCAAAAATTTAGAGAATAATCAGAAAATTTAATGAAAACCGTTGCAATGACAGTTATAGGTGCTGGTTCTTTTGGTACTGCATTAGCGATAGCTCTTGCCCGTAATGGTCATAATGTTTTACTTTGGGGATATAGTCCTCAACATATCAAAGAATTACAGGAACAACGTTGTAATCAAGTATATTTACCCGATGTTCGATTTCCTGAAAATTTATTACTTGAAGCTTCCCTTGAAACTGCAATAACGGCAAGTCACAATATATTAATCGCTGTTCCAAGCCATGTATTTCATCAAGTTTTGTATAATATTCAGCCTTATTTAGATCAGCATTCACGCGTTATTTGGGCTACAAAAGGTTTAGAACATGGTACTGGACGTTTCTTACAAGAGGTTGCTCGTGAGATTTTAGGTGAAAAAATTCCTTTAGCTGTTTTTTCTGGACCAACTTTTGCTCAAGAACTAGCTATTGGTTGGCCTACTGCAATGACGATAGCAGCTTCTGATGTTGAGTTTGGTAAAGAATTGCAGCAACTTTTTCATTGTGACAAAAGTTTTAGAGTTTATAAAAGTTCAGATATGATTGGTGTTCAATTAGGGGGGGCAGTCAAAAATGTTATTGCTATTGGTGCAGGAATATCAGATGGCATAGGTTTTGGGGCAAATGCACGAATAGCTCTTATCACACGAGGACTAGCTGAAATCAGTCGTTTAGGGGAGGCTATGGGTGCTGAGCTTTCCACATTTATGGGAATGACAGGCTTAGGTGATCTGGTTTTGACATGTACTGATAATCAGTCGCGTAATCGCCGTTTTGGAATACTTCTTGGTAAAGGAATAGATATAAAAGAAGCAGAAAAACAAATTGGTCAGGTTGTGGAAGGATACTTAAATACCAAGGAAGTATATACGTTGGCGCAGCGTATTGGGGTAGAAATGCCCATTGTAGAACAAATTTATCAAATTCTCTATTGTGGTAAAAATATAACTGAAGCGGCAAACACATTACTAAGCCGCGCTCTCAAGGACGAAATTCAATGATATCCTGTTTTTTAATAATTCTAATCGTAAAAAATAGAAACATGCTATGATAGACATATAAAATAGATTTTATTGATGGTTGTATAAGGCAGTCATATTCCAGAAAATTATAGATTCATATCATTCGATTCTTTATGAAACATGGCTGAAATATAAAAGTTTTGGCTTTTGTCTAAGAGCTATCTCTTTGAAGATAAATTGTCGTTTCCACTTATACGTGTTTATGTAATGTAATGAACAAGATATTTTTATTGTCTCTTAAATTCATCTCACAATGATATTTGCAAACAGAATAATACAAGACTCATTAGGTAGAAGCATCTTATTTATGTAACGTATAAGCTAAGAATATCGGGGCAGGGATATTGTGAATCTCTGTTTTTGTAATTCTTTAAAACAAGAAGACAATCTAATTTGGGAAGAAGATGAAATTTTAAAGCTGAAAATCTGTTCCCATTTCTACAATCATTTTTAAATTCAGTTTTACGCTATCTAAAGCAATATCTTTTAAATAATGGAGATTATCTCACACCTTTATTTTTCTCATTTTCTAATGAAAGCATTTTTCTGATGTGTCAGGTAAAATAGAACGTCCAAAAAAACACGATTGCTGTTATATATTCACGTGCTTGTTTTAAAGAGACCTCTCTTAAAAATCCTAAGTCCAATTTGCGACGGTGACTGTGAATAGTGTAACCGATAAAGCTATTGTGCACATCCCCATCTTTATGTTTATGAAGGAGGAAGACGAGCATCATTACACCCCCAAATGTTGTGAGACAGCTCTTGGCACTTGAAGCTGTTCAGTAGAGATATTTAAGCCTTTTATTTTCTCACATGTCAATTCTGTTTTTTATATGCAAGAAATGATTTTTGGAATTATAACTTTGAAAGTCTAAGATTGAAAAAATGTTATTGTACTTGTTTGTGGCTGTCATTTAAACTGAAAAATAATGTGATTATAAAGATAAAAAATTGATTTATATAAATAATTCATTTTATTTTTGTATTGAGTTAATTAAAAATATATGTTTGCTTGTCACAAGCGGGTTAGTATGTGGATAAAAATTATTAAAGATACTTCTAATGAATCATCTCAAGTGTCAAGGGTTGTTTCAATATTAGAACATGGCAAGTAAAATGACGGTGTCGGTTTGTCATCTGTATAAACATTAAAATGGTGGTAAAAAAAGGATTTTATGTACTTCACAAGGATTTTTTATATGTTCTACAGGTACCATTGTGAAATGGAATGGCGTGCATTGAGAGATATCTTTAAAAAATGCATGAAGGAGAAACAGCTATAGTGTTTTTGGGTGTTCTATTTTACCTGACACATCAGAGCAATGCTTTCATTAAAGAACAATAGTAAGATTAATGATTGATTTCTTTACGCCTTCATATTCATCCTAAATTAGATTGTATTTGCGTTTCAAGAATAAATCAAACGGTAGGAATATTTTTTTCAATTTGCTACACAAAAGCTGAAACTAAGGGTTTTAATAATTCTCTAATCTCTGTTTCAAACTGCGGTGGCATGAGGGTTGGATATTGATTTATAAGCAATGGCAAAAGCGTATGCTTTAGTAAGGTAAATAACGTCATAAAATACACACTTTATCAACCATGGATTGAAGAAATATTCCGGCTTTTATAAAATATTTTGCGAAACAAGGCATCGTACATCTGGTTTTGTATTGACTTATTCTTACAAACATTTGCACATATTCCTTACGTCATATTATTATAAGTCAATACACTATTATATAGCTGAGAAAGTACTCAATACCCGATTAAAGCACTATGTACATGATTGATTTTCTTTTTTAGTGCAATGAAATAAATTTTATTCTTCTTGGGAATCGTCACTTTTTTTCAGTTCTTCAAGTATTGGCATAGACATGATGTTATAGCCTGAATCAACATAATGGATTTCACCTGTAACACCTGATGATAAGTCAGAGAGTAGATAAAGAGCAGATTTTCCAATTTCATGAATATCTACGGTACGCCGTAATGGGGCATTACGGCGTTGATGTGAAAATATTGCCCGTGCAGCTGCAATACCATTACCTGCTAAAGTTCTAACAGGACCAGCGGAAATCGCATTGACACGAATATTTTGAGGACCAAAGTCCGCTGCTAAATAACGTACCATAGCTTCTAAAGCTGCTTTAGCAACACCCATGATGTTATAATTAGGCACAACTTGCTGTGAAGCACCGTAGGTAAGAGTTAAAAGTGTTCCTCCATTGGGCATAAGCTTACCCGCGCGCTGGGCAATTTCAGTAAAGGAATAAGCTGAAATAACCATCGTGCGTTGAAAGTTTTCACGTGTTGTAACATCAACGTAACGCCCTTTTAGCTGAGTTTTATCTGAAAAACCAATGGCATGGACAATAAAATCAATTGTTTTCCATTCTTTTTCAAGTTGCTCAAAGACGTAATCAATATTTTCACTTTTTTCAACGTCACACTCTAGCACTAATTTGCAGCCAAGTTTATCTGCTAGGGGATGAACACGTTTTCCAAAAGCATTTCCTTGATAAGTCAACGCTAATTCCGCTCCTGCTTGTGCGAGCTGACAGGCAATGCCCCAAGCAATTGAATGGTCATTCGCAATTCCCATAATAAGGCCGCGTTTGCCCTCCATCAAACCTTTCATATTATTCTCCGTAAGACCGTACTTTTTTCAATTACTAAGAGCTTTTGTTTATACATAACGTTGGAAAACAAGCGTTGCATTGGTACCGCCAAAGCCAAAAGTATTCGACAATACGGTATTCAGTTGTTGATGATCACGTCGTTCACGAACGATTGGCATATCAGCAAAAGCTGGATCAAGTTCTTCAATATGGGCACTTTCACAAATAAAATTATGATTCATCATTAACAATGTATAGATTGCTTCGTGAACACCTGCTGCTCCCAAGGAATGTCCTGTTAGAGACTTGGTAGCGGAAATGGGGGGGCATTGATCACCTGCTCCAAAGACACGACGGATAGCTTCTATCTCAGGAGGATCACCAACAGGAGTTGCTGTCGCATGGGGATTGATATAATCAATTTTATTATCGACTGTTGCAAGGGCCATGCGCATGCATCGTTCTGCTCCCTCTCCTGATGGGGCAACCATATCATGTCCATCGGATGTCGCACCGTATCCAACGATTTCTCCGTAGATTTTTGCACCACGTGCTTTAGCAAGTTCTAAATCTTCAAGGACTAAAACGCCAGCACCTCCAGCAATGACAAAACCATCACGATTAACATCATAAGCACGTGAAGCTTTGTGAGGAATGTCATTATATCTGCTGGACATAGCGCCCATGGCATCGAATAAAACAGATAGTGTCCAATCCAAATCTTCGCAGCCACCGGCAAAGATGCGCTTCTGTTTACCATATTGTATCATTTCGTAAGCATTACCAATACAATGATTGGAGGTAGCACAAGCTGAAGAGATTGAATAATTGATCCCCTTTATTTTAAAGAAAGTTGCTAATGTTGCAGATGCTGTGGAACTCATCGCTTTAGGGACAACAAAAGGTCCAACACGTTTTGGACCTTTTTGGCGTGTAATGTCAGCAGCTTCTACGATTGAATGTGTTGAAGCACCTCCAGAACCCATAATAATACCCGTGTGTTCGTTCGATACTTCATGCGGTTCTAGACCCGCATCAGCAATTGCTTGATCCATGGCGATGTGATTCCATGCTGTTCCACGCCCATGAAAACGTAGAGCACGTCGATCTACGAGTTCTTCTATATTAATATCGGGCTTGCCATAAACTCTGCTACGAAAGCCTAATTCAGCATATTGAGGTGCGTAAGAAATTCCGGATTTTGCTTCACGTAAACTGGTTAAAACAGCTCTAGGATTATTTCCAATTGCGGAGACAATTCCCATTCCGGTTACAACAACTCGACGCATTCATACCTCCTCGTTCCATACAGAATAGTGAAAAGTTCTTTCTGACGGAAATAACGTTCAATCTTCTTTGAATAAAGCAACGCGTAAATCGTTCGCCTTATAAATAGTCTCTCCATCTGCTTTTAGCCACCCATCAGCTATTCCTAAGACTAAATTTCCACGTCGAATACGCTTAAAATCTATTTCATATTCAAGAATTTTGGTTTGTGGAGTTACCATCCCTGATAACTTTACTTCACCTGTTGATATTGCTCTTCCTTTGCCTGGTTCGCCTAGCCAACCAAGAAAAAAACCTGTTAATTGCCACATACCATCCAGTCCGAGACATCCTGGCATGACGGGATCGCCTATAAAGTGACAATTAAAGAACCACATGTCTGGTGTAATGTCAAATTCGGCGCGAACCATTCCTTTATCGTATTTACCATCAGTTTCACTAATTTGAGTGATTCGATGAATCATTAACATTGGCGGTGCTGGCAATTGCGCATTACCTCTACCAAACATTTCGCCGCGAGCGCAGCTTAGAAGCTCTTCATATGTGTAGCGAGACTTTTGTTCAGCCATTGTTACTCCATTTATTTGCATATATCTTTATTTCTGCGCTTTTCCCAACCTACTTTTAGAGCAAATTTTAAAGAGAGGGAAATGATTTTATATCATTTTTAATGACAAAAGCCTTTTTTTATGTATTCTACATAGGTAATTATTTAAAAATGGAATACAAGATTACACCATACTATTCCCATTTTTTTGTATTTTGATCTTATTTAGCAGGAATATATTTGGGTTTGTAATTATGTCAGTGAGTGCAGACAATTTAGATATGAATGAAGAGCAGCAGTTCACAAAAGAGTGTGGAAAAATTGTGCAATATTATTCCATTTCTATGTTAGAAAAACATTTGCGTCAAAATGGTCTGCGTCCAACACGTCAGCGGTTGGAACTTGCACATATGATTTTTTCTCAAGGAAATCGTCATATTACTGCTGAAGAGCTCTATGAGGAAGCGGTGAGGGCAGGTGTACCTGTATCTTTAGCAACGGTTTATAATACGCTTCATCAATTTACGGAAGCGGGATTATTACGGATTATTGCCGTAGAAGGCTCAAAAACTTGGTTTGATACCAATACCTCTGATCACTACCATTTTTATATAGAAGGCGAAAATCGTATTCTTGATATTCCTTATAATTTGGAAGAAGCTCCCATTATTAGAAATTTGCCTAAGCCACCAGAAGGTATGGAAATTTCACATGTTGATTTAATCGTGCGATTGAAACCAAAAAATCAATCTTGTGATAGGCAGTGAGGATATTCAATGAGGAATAAAAATTAAACTTGTTGAGTTTGAGTATTCACCAACCTTTTACTTTTTCATCAGGATAGATTCCCCATAACTGGGGTTGCTGAAGCCATCCGCGCGTATTATTAATGTTTAGTTCGCACCATTGTCCATCACATTGGCGGATGTTACCAATGACGTTAGGTTCTACTTCCGCCACAAGTTCTGCGTTGTCGGTGGGGTTTTTTCGTAGCATCAGCCTTTTTGTTTTATCTTTTTGCCATGGAATAGTTATAGCAGTTCGCTTTCCCGATAAAAGCGATTGATACACCCATCCCTCATCGCCTTCTGCATCACGAATTTTGCGCCATTGATCATATTCTTGAATGATTTCAATAGGTAAGCCCTTCTTTTTGTAGGTGAAAATGATTGAATAGTTGCTTCCTGGTCCGACGCGTACATTAACGCTGGTGGGTTTAATCGAAGCAAATCGCGGAAGTGGTAAACCACTGGGCCCTAAATTTTGATTAAATGTTTGTGCATGCAACAAATGAGATGAACCCAATACAATGACTATTGCTATTAAGATACATGATATGAGTATTGAAACGCGAAACCAACGAGAATTTTGCACACCGAACTCCTTTATTTCGTCATATATTGGAAATTTAAAATCTGAAAGATAAGACTGGAAACTGATAAAAAGTATGACACATTGCTCGTTAAAGAGATCTAAACGATGAAAAAATTGCTACAAAAATATCAAAATAAGGAAAACAAAAGGTTTGTATTTCTTAGTGCTTATCTTGTTTATGAGGGGGTAGATATAAATAAACATTAGATTTTTATGTAGCTGTAAGCGTGATAAAACAGTAAAGTATATTGGAGCCATAGGCAGTTTTTGTACAGGAAATTAGGGCTAAAGTATTGCATCTCTTTTTTGAGTTTGTTTCTCAAAGTAAAAGTGCATGTATGCATACTATGAACAAAGAGCTGTTCAGAAAGGGATTATTGTGTGGCTTGAAAAGAAGTTTTGAATGAACAAAATAATACGATAAATAAAACATTTAAGCGTAAAAATATGAGCAACATTATAGAGTAGATTGATATATGAAGGGCTAATTTTAACAGGACACTTTTTCGTGATAATTCATTTATAAAATTTTCTACACTCTAATCTTATGCCATGATAATGCTTATCCGTATGGTAGATAAGCTGGCTCCATCGTTCTATTTACCAGCTTTCAATGTTATGCAGTTCCTATTATTTATAGTGTTTATAAGAAGCATTTTTGTTTTTTCTTAAATAGCTTTTATTCTATTTGCATACGAATCCCGCTTATGATGTACAAGAAAATAATCTTGATTGATTCAATATGAGAAAGTGTTGAGAAACTTTACGTTATTCAGAATTATTACTTAATATGAAAAACGATTACTTATAATAATAAATCTCCGCGTTAAAAACTTTAACTCGTTATTTAAATTTTAAAAACATTTCCATCAAAAATGGTAATAAAAGGCACATTCATCCATATTAAAATACAGTGTTTTCTCTGTTTATTGTCAATTTTCTTTTTCTCTAACTCAGTATAGAAGAAAGTTGAATGAAATAGAAAGGCTTATTCGATACACTGATGAGGGTAATTACATAAGTGATGAATAGAAGAAATTTATCAAGAAAAAAGAATCTATAGTGCAGTGGTTGAAATTCGTCATCCTTTAGAGAGATAGAATCAAGAGATATAAAAAGTTATGGAATTATATCGTTTCGTTACATAACTGAAGGGAAAGAGGATTATGAATTTGATATTATATTTTACACACAATCGCATATTGCGATAGTTATTTTTGTTTTGTAATCAGACCTAGGATGATCGAAAGATGTAGAATATTTAATGACAAAAAAGAAGTTCATCATGAAATTTGTACATAAGAAGCAGTGATGTAAGAGATATCCAGAAGGAGAAAATTATAGCGAAAAGTGATAATAAAACACCCCGCACTCAATTTACATAGGAAAAAGTCGCTTAAATATCTCAAGTGTAGTTTGTTATCTATTTTTAAAATATAAGAGTGAAATAAAAACCACCTCTATGATAGAAACCTTATTATTTTCAAATAACTAACATATTAGATAACATTGTACATAAAAACCTACCCAAGCAATTCATCGCAATTGCCTATGAAGATAAAATTTTCTAGTAGCTTACTATCTATTGCTTATGCAATTATATAATATCATAAAGTATATTACTTTACCGCAACAGTTCGTCCGTTACTAACAAAACCTTCTCTTTGTGCACGCTTACGAGCAAGCTTGCGTGTACGACGAATAGCTTCAGCTTTTTCACGAGCACGCTTCTCAGATGGCTTCTCATAATAACTACGCATTTTCATTTCACGGAAGATACCTTCACGCTGCATCTTTTTTTTCAACGCACGGAGCGCTTGGTCAACATTATTATCACGAACGAGTACTTGCACTATCTATCCTGCTTTTTTCAGTGTCATAAATGATAGGAAAAAACCTACGTCCTTTTAAAGGCATATCCAAAAGGACAAGCACTTATATCATATAAATGAGACATTTGTCTATATCGCTTTTTAAAATTCTATTTTTTTTACAATAAAAACGCTTTTTATAATGAATGATAGAATTTACGGTTATAAATTTATGAAAGTCCTTGTATTTGATCATTTTCGTCAAGATGAATTTTTTCAGCCGTGGGATAATGGGGTAGTCCCGGCATGGTCATAACATCTCCACAAATGACAACAATAAAGCCGGCTCCCGCACAGAGACGAACTTCTCGTATGGGAATTTCAAAATCAACAGGAGCTCCGTATTGCGTGGGATCAGAAGAAAAAGAATAAGGTGTTTTTGCCATACAAATAGGGTAGACGCCAAAACCTTCTTTTTCCCAAGTTTCAAGTTGTTTGAGAATAGGGGCTGAGATGATGGCGCCACGTCCACCGTATAGCTTTGTTATAATACAATTAATTTTTTGAACGAGTGGAATATCATCTTGATAGAGAACTTTAAAATCAGAATCGTGCTTTTCAATCAAGGTAACGAGTTCTTGTGCAAGTTCTATAGCGCCTTTTCCACCTTGTTCCCAATGCTTACAGATAATAGCTTTGTGTCCAGTTGTTGCAACTATTTTTTGTAATGTTTTTATTTCAGCATCGCTATCGCTGTCAAAATGATTGATAGCCACAACACAAGGAATACCGTAGTGCTTCATATTTTTTATGTGTCGTAAAAGATTGGCAGCTCCTTTTTCTAAAGCGGTGATATTTTCTTCTGTCAGGTTATTTTTATCCAGACCACCATTCATTTTTAATGCACGAATAGTTGCGACGATCACTGTAGCATTTGGTACAATACCTGCTTGCCTACATTTGATATTGAAGAACTTTTCTGCTCCAAGATCTGCTCCAAACCCTGCTTCTGTGACAACATAATCAGCAAGTTTTAAAGCAGTTTTTGTTGCTATAACTGAATTGCAACCATGAGCAATGTTGGCAAAAGGTCCTCCATGAACGAGAACAGGATTATTTTCAATTGTCTGTACGAGATTGGGTTGTATAGCATCTTTGAGAAGAACTGCCATTGCACCTTCCGCATTGAGATCAGCAACGGTGATGGGCGTTTTATCATAACGATAAGCAACAATAATTTTTTTGAGTCTTTGTGTAAGGTTTTCTAAATTTTCAGAGAGACAAAGAAGCGCCATAATTTCTGATGCAACAGTAATATCAAAACCTGTTTGACGTGGAAAACCATTTGTTATGCCCCCCAATGAAATGACAATATCGCGCAATACACGGTCATTCATATCAAGAACGCGCTTCCAAACAATGCGACGTGGATCAATGTTTAGAGTATTTCCCCAATAAAGATGATTATCTATCATTGCGGCAAGAAGATTATGAGCAGATGTAATAGCATGAAAATCACCGGTAAAATGTAAATTAAGGTCATCCATTGGAATGACTTGCGCATAACCACCACCAGCAGCACCACCTTTTACACCAAAACAGGGACCTAAAGATGGTTCTCTCAAGGTAGCTATTGTTTTTTTACCAATAAGATTAAGAGCATCACTTAGTCCAACTGTTGTTGTTGTTTTGCCTTCTCCGGCAGGTGTGGGATTGATAGCTGTGACAAGGATAAGTTTACCATCTGGATTTTTATTAAGCGATTTTATGTATTCAGAAGAAATTTTAGCTTTATCATGACCATAGGGAATGAGATTTTCATGTGAAATACCAATTTTTTGTGCAATTTCAATAATATGTTGCTTTTTAGCAGTGCGAGCAATTTCAATATCAGTTTTAGGCATGGAAAAATTCTTTAAATTCAGCTTTTATTAATGTTTGAGATCTGTACTCCATGGATTAATTAGAAAAATTCATAGAGAACAGAAAAATATTAAGATATCATAGAAATCGATGATATGCCATGCAAGAGATAATGCTAAAGAAGCACAAGAAGAGTTTTATTGTTTTTTAGGAAAAAGAATCTTTTTGCTTTTAAGCAGTAAAAATACGTTTAATTCAATTAAAAATATTGCGAAAAGAAGCTTTGGTTTGCAACAAATGCTGATGACATTAATGGATACCATAAGTGTTTCATAGTAGTACGTTTGAGAAGTAGTTTATTTATTCTTTCTAACAACACACTGAAAAAGTTTCACATGGTGGTAAACCGGAATTTATGGCGACACATCTGAAGTCCCTCTTAAGATGGGACTGCTAGGAATAAAATATCCAGAAACATCCAGTTATGGAACAATTAGAAATAAGCACGTAAAAAATTACCTAACTGAGTAGAGAGTATAATCCGGAAGAGACCAAAAACAAGCGCATAGATTGAAAAAAGAAAACAACAACATACGCTACTCATGCAATCGCTACGATTATAAGCTAATAAAAGCAACTTAGAGCTGAATTGAAGGACTCGTAACATCTTATTCTAGCAAAATGGCTAAAGAAACGACTCACAACAGAATGAAATAACAAAATACAAAGATAGGTAAAAATAAATCACAAAATAAAGAATTTAAAAAGTCTGACTTTATAAGTAAGATATTGATAGATGGCGCACCCGAAGAGATTCGAACTCCTGACCCCCAGATTCGTAGTCTGGTGCTCTATCCAGCTGAGCTACGGGTGCATACATTTCAATTTTTTACATTGTCTAAGACAAAAGGGTTCCTAATCGTTTCATTAAAGAAATGCAAGTGAAACTTGAGTCGTCATAAAAAAAATCTCTCTTTTTTTATGATATATTTTAAAAAAGGATATAATATATTATGGCTTCAGTTGGTTTTGATATGAACATTTTTTTGTCATGACTATACAAAGCAATATGAACGATAGTTAACTTGACGTTTTAATCTATGAAAGATAGTCAAGCAGAGATGAGATGTGTTTTTTGCGGTGGGGGTAAGATATATACACCCGCTGTTGGGTTTTTGTGTAAAACGCCGATATTACTGTTGAAAACTATTTCAGATGAACATGACACAGCAAGGGCGGATGTATGGCGTTATTAAAAAAGAGCTTTCCATTAGTGTTTTTAATCGTTGTTTTAACGGTTACTTATTGGGCTGGAAAAAAGAGTGCAGACCAACCCATTTCTATGGTGGATAAAACAAGAGTATCGGATAAAGCTTCAAATGAAAAAATGGGAAGGCCACCGGTAAATGTTGTCGTTGATCTTGTAAAAGTTCAAGATCTTTATGAACAACTTAACGTTCTTGGGAGTGGAAAAGCTCTTGCAGAAGTCGAGCTTACCCCTTTATCCTCAGGTGTTATTGATAAGCTTTTTGTATCAGCGGGTACAAAAGTACAAGCTGATGATGTGATTGCAAAGCTTGATTCTAAAAAAGAAGAAATAGCGGCTGCAAAAGCAAAAGTGCAACGTGATAACAATGCGTTGACGCTTTCGCGTATTCTTAAATTACGCGCCAGCAATACGGCAACGGAAGTTCAAGAAATTATGGCACGCTTAGAGTTGGATAACGCAAATTTAGTTTTGCGTAATGCTGAATTAGATCTCGATCGGCGAACAATTCGAGCACCGATTCCTGGAGTTGTTGGTATTTTGCCCGTTGATGCGGGGAATAACGTGACCCTTAATACTGTAATAGGCCGTATTGAGAATAGAGAACGTATTTTGGTCGATATATGGGCCCCTGAACGATATGTGTCGCGCATCCATAAAGGAGATGAGGTAACGGCAACGTTAATCGCGCAGCCAGATAGATCTTTTGTTGGTCATATTTATGCGATTGATAATATCGTTGATCCAGAAAGTCGCACACTTCATGTTCAGGTTGAAATCAATAATGAAAAAGATACGCTCATGTCTGGTATGTCCTTTTCTGTTTCCTTGCAGTTTCATGGTGGTTCTTTTCCTGTCGTTAATCCTCTTGCAGTTCAATGGAATAGTAAAGGGTCATTCGTTTGGCGTGTGAGAGAAGGAAAAGTAGAGGCTATACCCGTATCAATTATTCAGCATAAAGCCGATCATGTTTTCGTGAAAGCTCCCCTAGAAAATGGTGATCAAGTTGTCATTCAAGGGGTGCAAATGCTTTATCCAGGAAGTAAGGTAACTATTGATGATCCAAAGTCTCATCAACAGCAATTATCAGTAGGTTATGGAACGGATATACAATGAGCCAAGAATTGAGCACAAAACAGCCTATGTCAAAGGTGGAGCAAGGTGGTCTCATTACCTTATTTATTCGCAGACCGGTTTTTACTCTTGTTTTGAATGCTATGATCATCATTGCAGGATTTGCAGCATGGTTAAATGTTGATGTAAGAGAATTACCCGATGTTGATACTCCTGTAACAACGATTGTGACGATGTTTTCTGGTGCATCGGCAGAAACAATTGATCGTGAAGTTACAAAAGTTATAGAAGATGCTGTTTCTCGTGTTTCAGGTGTTAAGACGATTTCTTCAACGTCTTCTTTTGGACGCTCCCGTGTGAAGATTAACTTTAATGTCGGTGTTGATTTGAATGTTGCAGCATCTGATATTCGTGATGCTCTCTCTCGTGTTACCTATTCTTTACCGAAAGATGCGGATTCGCCTTTGATTATTAAAGCAGATTCGAATGCTGCTGCCATGATGTATTTGGTTGTGACGTCACCAACAATGAGTGTTGATGATTTAACCACGATTGTAAACGATCAGATTGTTGATGCTATTTCTGCTGTTGATGGTGTTGGTGATGTACAGGTCGATAGTGCTCGCACAAAGATTTTTCAGATTGATATAGATCAAGCAAAACTTGCAAGTTATGGATTAACTGTAGCAGATATTTCACGTGTTCTTGCTGATATGACAACAGATGTGCCAGTAGGGTCATTACGCAATTCTAAGCAAACTTTAGTTGTACGTGCTACTGCACGTTTAACAACACCAGAATCTTTTGAACAAGTTGTTTTAAAGCCTCATGTGCATCTTGGTGATGTTGCGCATGTTACTTTATCGCCGGATATAGAAACAGTTATTCTTCGTATCAATGGAAAGACAGGTATTGGATTAGGTATCGTGCGTAAAGCACAATCCAACACTCTTAATATTTCTGAAGGTGTGAGAGCCGTTGTTGATAATCTCAAAAGTATTGTTCCTTCTTCTGTAAATATAGACGTTATTAATGACGATGCAATTTTTATTAAAAGCGCTCTTCATGAGGTTGAAGTTGCGTTGGTCATTGCTATTTTGAGCGTTATCTTGGTCATTTTTCTTTTTCTCAGAGACATTCGTGTAACGCTGATACCTGCTTTATCTCTTCCTGTCGCTTTGATTGGTACCATTGCGGCTATTTATCTTGTAGGGTTTTCATTGAATATTCTCACATTTTTAGGACTTGTTTTAGCAACAGGGCTTGTTGTGGATGATGCCATTGTTGTTCTTGAGAATATTGTTCGGTGGCGCAATATGGGATTAGGTTCCAGAGCAGCAGCGGTGATAGGAACACGTGAAGTGTTTTTTGCTGTTTTAGCAACAACATTGACATTAGTGGCTGTGTTTGTTCCTATTTCCTTTCTTCCTGGGCAAGTTGGAGGTCTTTTTAGAGAATTTGGTTTTGTTTTGGCAATTTCTATTTTGCTTTCTTCAGTTGTTGCCTTAACGCTTTGTCCAATGTTGGCTTCGCGTTTTCTCAAAGAACATATTGAGGAAAAAGAGGAAAAGTCCCATCATTTTGCTTTTTTATATAAATTAGGTAATTTTTTTCATAAGGCATATACTTACAGTTTGCATAAGTGTTTAGAAAAGCCTTGGGCTGTTGTTTTTGCTTCACTTATTTTTGCGGGTCTTTGTGTTGGAGGCTATACGAAGCTACAACAGGAATTAACGCCAGCAGAAGACAGAGCTGTGATCTTTTTGGTTATTAATGGACCACAAGGTATTTCAACACAATATTTGAACGAGCAAATAGAGCAAATTGAAGCAAGTCTACAGCCATTACGTGATGCAGGGGAGATTGCTAACAGTTACTCTATTGCGGGTGCTGGCGGTTCACCCAATACTGCTTTTTTGATTTTATTGCTTTCATCTTGGGATAAACGTTTACGGAGTCAGCAAGAAATCGTGAAAGATATTAATGCAAAGGTTAAACAGTTTCCCGCAGTTTTTGTGTTTGCTGCGCAGGGAAATTCTCTAGGTGTGAGCGGAACTGGGCAAGGGTTGCAATTTGCAATTCTTGGCAATGATTATGCAATATTACAACCCATTGCTGATAAGCTGGTAAGTGCTTTACAAGATGATCCGCGTTTTATTCGCCCACGCCTTACTGTTGATGCAACACAACCGCAATTTTTTATTGAAATCAATCGAAAAAAAGCCTCCGATTTAGGGATTGATATCACCAATTTGGGCGATACATTACAAACAATGTTGGATGGTAAAAAGATTGGTTCCATTAACGTGGATGATCATTCTTACGATGTTAAATTGATATCGCGTACAAATTCTATGAAGAGTCCTAGCGATTTAGAAAATATTTTTTTAAAAACCAAAGACAATCGATATGTTCCTTTATCGGTTATTGCGCGTTTACATGAAAAAGCTATTGCTCCTCAATTAAAACGGGAAAAACGCATGAGTGCTGTTATTTTAAGCGCAAATCTTACTCCAGATATCGCTTTAGGGGAAGCTTACCAAACTGTACAGAAAATTGCTTCTCCTTTGTTATCAAAAGGAACCTATTTGGTTCCCTTAGGGGAAGCCGAAACGCTTAATGAAACATCTTCCAATTTTATGATTGTTTTTGGCATTGCCTTTTTGATTATTTTATTGATTTTGGCTGCTCAGTTTGAAAGCTTTATTTCAGGATTCATTATTATGGCCACTGTCCCATTAGGGATTGGTTGTGCTGTAATTGCTATGCTATTAAGTGGTGTAAGTCTTAATATTTACAGCCAAATTGGATTAATTTTGTTAATTGGTGTTATGGCAAAAAATGGTATTCTCATTGTTGAATTTGCAGATCAATTACGCGATCAGGGAAGAAGCGTGCGTGAAGCCGTAGAAGAAGCAGCAAACATTCGCCTTCGTCCAGTTTGTATGACAATGATTTGTGCCATTTTAGGAGGTATTCCTTTGGTTTTGGCCAAAGGTGCTGGCGCAGAAGCTCGTATAGCCTTAGGTTGGGTTATCGTTGGTGGCTTAGGTTTAGCAACTATTTTTACGCTTTATGTCACACCGGTTGTTTATCTTTTTTTAGGGCGTTTTATAAGACCAAAAGCAGAAGAAGATTTACGTTTAACAAAAGAACTCAATCAAGTTAAATGATGTATATGATAGAAAAGATTTGAAAGTTTATTCTTGTAAAAATATCATTTTCGGATCTTATCCTTTTATTTTGTATATTCCTTCATTTTTATGTGAGCAGTGAAAATAGCGAGCAATAAAGGAGGTGTTTTCTGCTTTGTTATTGTTTGGGCATAGATTTCATTATCAATAACCGTATAGGATAAGCTTATGGGAGATAGCTTTTCGATTCGAAATGAAATGGCTTTTGAAGCCACATTAAAAGCTTTAAGAAACCATGCCGCAAAGGATGGGGTCTATGATATTCGTCGGCATTTTGTAGAAGATGAACAGCGTTTTTCCCATTTTTCCCTCAGACTTGATGATCTTCTTTTCGATTTTTCAAAATGTGGTGTGACATTTAAAACATTGCAACTTCTAGATGATTTAGCGGTCGCAGCAGATGTGTTAGGCCGGCGTGATGCAATGTTTTCTGGTAAGGCGATTAATACAACTGAAAAACGCTCAGTTCTTCATATTGCATTACGTTTACCTGCTGATGAAATTTTCATGTTGGATGGTCATAATCTTATTCGCGATATTCAAGACGTCCTTGAAGATATGGAAAGATTTTCTGAAAAGGTGCGTGATGGAAGCTATAAGGGAAGCAGTGGCGAGAGAATAAGTGATATTGTCAATATTGGTATTGGTGGTTCTGATCTTGGTCCTGCAATGGTCACATATGCTTTAAAACCTTATCATGATGGTCCACAGTGTCATTTTGTTTCGAATGCTGACAGTGCCCATATTTCTGATACTCTCTCTATTTTGAATCCAGCAACAACGCTGTTTGTCATTGCTTCTAAAACTTTTACAACGGCTGAAACAATGGTCAATGCTCAAGTTGCACGTCAGTGGATTTGTTCACATTTAGGAGAAGAAGCCGTTTGTACGCATTTTGTTGCTGTTTCAAGTGCGCTTGATAAAGTGGCAGAATTTGGCATAGATTCCACAAGAGTTTTTAAATTTTGGAATTGGGTTGGAGGACGTTATTCAATTTGGTCAGCCATTGGACTTGTTGTTATGTTTGCAATAGGTGGTGGAAATTTTCGCCAATTTCTCAATGGTGCTTTGCAAATGGATCAACATTTTAAAACTATGCCTTTGCATAAAAATATTCCTATTCGTTTTGCTCTTTTAGGATTCTGGCATCGTGTTATTTGTGGTTATTCATCACGTTCGATCATTCCTTATGCACAGCGTTTAATACATTTTCCAGCTTATTTACAACAGCTTGATATGGAATCAAATGGTAAACAAGTCTCGCTGGATGGAAAACCATTAAGTTTTTCAAGTGGTTCAATTGTTTGGGGGGATTCAGGAACAAATAGTCAACATGCTTTTTTTCAGCTTCTGCATCAAGGAACAGATATTATTCCTGTAGAATTTATTTTATTTATAAAAGGGCATGAGAAAAAATTACATTCTATGTATGAGATGTTGCTAGCAAACGGTTTAGCACAATCAAAAGCCTTGATGAAGGGGCGTAGTCTTGAAGATGCTCGGCATATCTTGATAAAAAATGGAGTTGATGAGGGTGAAGCAGACCATTTAGCACGTCATAGAAGTTTTAAAGGAAACCGTCCCAGCATTACGCTGGTTCAAGATTCATTAACACCTTTTGCACTCGGTCGTCTTATTGCGCTTTATGAACATCGCACTTTTGTTGAAGGGATTTTAATGAATATTAATTCATTTGATCAATGGGGTGTTGAACTTGGTAAAGAATTAGCAAACGAGTTACTACCAATTCTTCGTGGAGAAAGTAAAGCGGATAATCGTGATAGTTCAACATTAGGGTTGCTAGCACATATTCAAGCAAGACGTGCAAAATAATATAATTTTACAGTAGGTTTTGTACTAACTAAGCAAAAGTAGAAGGAGGAGAAATATGAGATAATTCTTTAATTTTACTATGCCTTCTCTTATTATCTGGATTAGATTTATGTAACAGAAAATCAAAAAAGTGCAAAAATTGTAAAAATGAGAATTTATTCGCAAAAACGATAAAGACCTTTGAGAGGTCTTTGAAGACCCTTTGAGCCCCCCCTTAAAATCCTTCGAAAAAAATAAATTGGTACAAAACCTGCTGACAAGCTACAATCGGAAAGCTACGATTAAAGACAGTTTTAATAATATCGCTTTATAAACTGTGGCGGAGAGAGAGGGATTTGAACCCCCGATAGAGTTGCCCCTATGCCGCATTTCGAGTGCGGTGCTTTCAACCACTCAGCCATCTCTCCATAATAAAGTGAAACAAAAATCGGCACTATTTGAGTGTATAAGTGGTAGATAACCTTCAATTGTTTTTGGTACAACCTTTTTTTCTTTTTTATAGGACTTTATTGACAGAGAATAGAAATTCCTTCATATATACAAAATATAAGCGTGGGGAAATCTGCGCATATTTGTGTTGAAGAAGGTTTTATCCTTCTTTGGGATCTATTACGACTGATAAAAAGCAGCCTATTTTCCCTTATTTCAAGGCAGAAATTAAATAAGAGCTGGAGTGAACGGAAGGATAAAAAATGTTCGCAGTCATTAAAACTGGTGGTAAGCAATACCGCATTGTTGCTAATCAAGTGGTAAAAGTTGAAAAAGTTAGTGGAAATGCGGGTGATGTTGTTGAATTCAATGACATATTAATGGTTGGGCAAGAAGGTAATGCGGTTATTGGTACCCCTGTCGTTGCTGATGCATTGGTGACAGCTGAGATTTTAGAACAGGCACGTGGGCGCAAGGTTATCGCATTTAAGAAGCGCCGTCGTCAAAATTCTAAACGCACGCGTGGCCATCGTCAAGAATTTACGAGGCTTCGTGTTTTAGAAATTTTAATGGGTGGTTCAAAACCTAAAAAAGTTGCTGCGAAACCGATAAAAGAAGAAGAAACTACACCACAAGAAACAAAAGCTGCTGCTTCTGTTGAGAAGACGGCTAAAAAAACGGTTGAAAAAAAGACTGCGCCGCAGAAGAAAGCGTCTGTAGCATCAAAGAGTAAGAAAGATTAAAGGAGAGCGTCTATGGCACATAAAAAAGCTGGTGGTTCCTCGCGTAATGGTCGTGATTCAGAATCGAAACGTCTAGGCGTTAAAAAATTTGGTGGTGAAACCGTTATTGCCGGAAATATTATTATTCGCCAGCGTGGTACACGTTGGCATCCTGGTAACAATGTTGGTATTGGAAAAGATCATACGCTTTTTGCATTATCAAATGGAAAGGTTTCTTTTCAACGCAAAGCGGGTAATCGTTCCTATGTTTCAGTCATTCCTATGCTGGAGGCAGCAGAGTAATCTGTAACACTCTCTAGAAATCAACAGGATTTCATTGAATTATAGTTGTGGTTTTATAAGTATTAAAAGGGAAAGATAGAGTCTTATCTTTCCCTTTTTGCGTTGGTACTATAATAAATGTAGAAGATATACGAAAAAGGTACAATTGAGGAAATGGCTTTTCTCAATGAGGGAAAAAGTTTCTGCGCTGTTATGTTAGTATTTAGTACTGAACATATTGATATTATGATAGAATTTGTTGATAAGTTTCTGTATAATAATAGTGAGGAGAGACTTTCTTTTTATGTATGAAGAAGCGTCGAGTAATTTCTTATAAGAGAAGCAGTTTGTTTTCAGAAAATTATGAGAAATTTAATGAGAGCATTATTGATGTAATCATTTTGATAAAGATGGATCTTTTTATCGGCATTGTGGTATTGATGAGTTGTCATACTGTTTTTAGGTGGTAGTGTGGATAGGTGGGGCTATTCATTTAAAAAGACATAGGGATAAAAAATCCATAAAAAGGTAGTCAAAACGACTTTGAAAGTGACGTGCATTAAGGAATTTTCGGTAAATCGAGAGTGAAATTATATTTTTAAGGAGGACGGTGTTTAAAGATATAAAAATAACCAACGTGCAATCAGCGCCCTTCAAGAATATTTTTTCTGATTTCACTATTATTGTGTATTGTTGAAAATAAACAAGCATAAGAGCTAGAGTTAAGGCAATAATTGCGTTTCATTTTTTACTTTATTTATCTTATTTGTAGAGTTTTTCTTGATTTTAGTTGTTGGTGATGGTGCTTGGAGGGTGTCGTGCTTTGCAAATGTGCGACAGAGGGCATTGTGTATTTACGATATTGATTGAAGTAAAGGTGTAGCTTAAAATATATAAATATTATATATCGAGGGTTTGATATCATAAGATGGGCAGCACGGAATTTTAAAGATGATAAGTTGCATGGAGCAATTTGTAATTATGTAATGAATTTATAAAGAGGGATAATAGGTTAAATAAACTTTGAGGAATCAATCAAAATATTAGCTGAAGTTACGGATGATTGGGAAGGATGCTTTCTTGTAGGAAAAATAATGAAAAGTTATGTTGAATAACTTAGGATAATGAGAGCGTTTCGAAAACATAGTTTTTCAGGTGATTGGTTCTGTAGAAAATGGGGTTTTGTCTTTGTAAAGTAAAAGAGTAAGAGGTAGATTTGCTTATAATGGTTTTAAGCACTTCGCTAGATAATAATATCCAATTGTTTTATCGGTTATATTGAGGTATTTAAGCACCTCACTTAGCTATATTCCGTAAAATATAAATAAAGCTGTGGTGGTATTTATAGCTTGTATTTTGGGAAATGCAGCTTTGAAAAGGAATGTGTCAGAGATATTGGTGTTCAAATGTGAGGCAATTTGAATTCATGATGAGATATGAGAAAGCAGAAGCAATGAATGTAGATTTTGCTGATGGTGAAATCTTGTCTATAAGATCTGTACAACTTGCAGCTGCTTTTGATCATAAAAATGATGCAATTTATGCTGCTGCTGAATTGCTTGTGCAGGTTGGTGCAGTTGATAAGTGTTATCTGGCAAGCATGCTTGCACGTGAAGAAACAACCAATACTTGGCTTGGAAATGGTATAGCCATTCCTCATGGTATGGCTGAAAATCGTGATTTAATTATCAAGGATGCTGTTGCTGTTATACAGGTTCCTGCTGGTGTTGAGTGGCAGGATGGCAAGAAAGCATATTTGGTTATTGCCATTGCAGCGTGTCCAGATCGCTATAGAGAAATTTGTAAAAAATTGACGTCTCTTTTATTTGATAAAAAACAGCTTGAAGTACTTGCAACAACTATGGACAAACAACAAATTGTTACAACTTTGTTTGACCAAAATATGAAGATAGAAAAAACTTTTATTGGTGACCTTTCTGTGTGTCAGGAATGGACTTTAGATTATCCAAGTGGTCTTCATGCACGACCAGCTTCTCTTTGGGTTGATTTTGCGAAAAAGGCTCAAAGTTCCATCAGAGTTCGCCATGGTCAATATACCGTTGAAATGAAAAATTTGGTTGGTTTATTGCAATTAGGAGCAAAAAACGGTGATGTTCTGATTTTTTCTACAGATGCTGCAGAAGGAGCACAACTTCTCAATGATGCCATTGCTATTGCAAAAAAAGTGAGTATTAGTGAAAAATGTCTGATGAGAGCAATGGAATCTCAAACAAAGGCTTTTCATGGTTGGTATCCACGCTCTATGCAAAAAGGCATTTCTGGTGTTGGAGCGAGTTCAGGATTAGCATTTGGTAAGATTTTTGTTTTAAGGCAAAATGATATTTCCATAATAGATCAGCCAATTGATTTTGCAGCTGGTGCAGCATGTCTTGAAAATGCTCTTACAAAAACAAAACATAAAATGGCATCTGTGATTTCTGATATTACAGTGCGTATGGGAGCAGATTCTGCTGCGATTTTTTCTGCGCAAATGGTTTTGCTTGAAGATGAAAATTTAATAGCTCAAGCTTGTCGTTTTATAGCGGAAGGTCATGGTGTCGCTTGGTCTTGGGATAGAGCGGTTCGTCAATTTTCAGATATGTTTTTTAAGGTAGATAATCCTTTGTTAGCAGCACGTGCTGTTAATTTAGTTGATGTTGGTCGACGTGTTTTAGGTGAAATCAATCCATCCTATAGATCGTTCTTTTTAAATGATATTCCACATGGTGTAATTCTGGTTACAAATGACCTTTCTCCTTCTGATGTAGCACAACTTGATTGTACAAGGGTAAAAGGATTAGCAACAGCATGGGGAGGTCCATTATCTCATACAGCTATTTTGGCGCGTACTCTTGGTATTCCAATGGTTGTTGCTGCAGGTGATGATATTTTAGCAATTCAGTCTGATATTCAGGCTATTATTGATGGCGATAACGGGTTTATTTACCTTAATCCTACGCTTGAAGACGTTGAAGATGCTCAAAGGCATATTGATACTGTTGCGCAAAAACGTGTCAGTGAAATAAATGCATGTAGATTACCAGCGCAAACGACAGATGGTCAAAGAATTCGTATCATGGCTAATGTCAACTACGCAAATCAGGTTCCTGTTGCGCTTGATTTAGGGGCTGAAGGTGTTGGACTCATGCGCACGGAATTTTTGTTTTTAGAGAATCCATATATTCCGGATGAAGAGCTACAATTTAATATATATCGGGCGATGATTACAGCTGTAGGAGATAAGCCATTAATTATTCGTGCACTTGATATTGGTGGAGATAAACAGGTTACGCATTTACATTTATCTAAAGAGGACAATCCTTTTTTAGGTGTTCGAGGAACGCGGCTTTTGTTACGTCGACGTGATCTTTTGGTGCCTCAATTACGTGCTTTATATCGAGCGGCAAAAGAGGGTGGAGATCTATGGATTGTGTTTCCGATGGTCATGTCTGTTTCAGAGATTGTCGCTATAAAAAAGATTGCAGAGGAAATCCGCAACGATGTTGATGCACCAAAATTAAAACTTGGTATTATGATCGAAGTTCCAGCAGCGGCCATTATGGCAGATGTATTAAGCGCCCATGTTGATTTTTTTTCAATTGGAACCAATGACCTAACACAGTATACAATGGCTGTTGATCGGCAAAGTCCGTACCTTGTGTCTGAAGCTGATAGCCTTGATCCAGCAGTTTTGCGTATGATTTATCAGACTATTCAAGGAGCTGCACAACATAAGTGTTGGGTTAGTGTATGTGGTGGTATGGCTGGAGATCCTTTTGGTGCAATGATTTTGACTGGATTGGGAATTCATGAGCTTTCTATGATATCTTGCGATATTTCTCCAGTAAAGGCGTGTTTACAGACTCATAGTTTTGAAGATATGAAAATTTTAGCACAAAAAGCATTACAATGTGAAACTGCACGAGCTGTACGTGCTCTAAGCAAGGATATAAGGTGATAAAGAACATTAAGGGAAAAGAACGAGCTCATTTTGCAGAGTAATCAGATCTTTAGTGCTGTAAAACATTATCCTTTAAGACGATTATTAACAACATATTAATTTATAATGGTAATTTATCGTTTTACATAATGAGAACTCTAAATATCGTAAGGTTTTTTCGTTTTAAATTTCTCTATATTAAATTAATAAAATTATTCTTTTATACATTACAAGGAGGAGTAATGTATGGATAAAAACACTTTAGGAAAGAATAAATGCCTTTTATGCATTCTCTTAAATAGCAGGGGATGTTGCAACATTAGGGGATAAATAGCGTGATCGTACTTGGCTTTTCCTTTTTATTTAAGAAAAGATGATGCTATCCAATAGATTTTATACCACTCATAGACACCGTATGAGGTAGATGTGACAAGCTTTAAGAGATGTTTTTTAACAAACGTGTGGATGAGAAAGAAAATATATTTTTAGAGTATTCTGTTTTGTTATGAGACCATATCCCACTTAAAGAATGCGATAATCAAAAGTATGAAGTAATACGTAATTTTTTTTTAATAATGGAGACTACTTTAGATATTTTGAAAACTGTAACGCTGAATTTAAAAATATATGGTAAAAATGAAAACAGGTTTGCATTTTTATGATTTTGTATTTGATCAAAATGAGACTATTTTTTCATTTTAGAAAATAAAATATATTCATACATATTAAATTAAAAATGCAAAGTTTTTTCTGAATTTTATTTTCTTTAGTATCAACTAAATATAGAAGTGTGAAATTGAATAGAGGATTTAGAATAGGGCTTATTATGTAATCCTATGAAAGAGAAAACTGATACCATCACACTATTTTACAGCTCTCAATGTTGCAAAAATTCGTGCTATTTAAGAAAATGCATAAGAGCCGCTTATCCTCTCTTAAAATGTTCTTCCCCCACATACCATCCCTTCCTATGACGTATAAGTAAGTGATTTTAATTATTTGGTTGTGTAAAACTATGGACTGTATGCCAATTTTAAGAGAAGTATTTTTTTGTGAAGCAGAAAGTGCGTAAATGAGCATGAAAGTTTATAACTGGTGACAATCTTTTTATTCTCATTATTGTATTCTACAAACCTATCCACGAAAAAAGTTTTTTTTTAAAAAGAAGGGATGTGCTTGTTATTCAACAGATAAAAGCTCTTACTTTAATAAATGAATTTGTTTTTTGGGTTTTGAATGTATAGTTTAGACTTGCACGTTATTTCTTTCTGGGTATAGTGCGAACTTCTGGAGAGGTGGCCGAGTGGTTGAAGGCGCACGCCTGGAACGCGTGTATATGGGAAACCATATCGAGGGTTCGAATCCCTCTCTCTCCGCCATTGATGATAAACAAACCTTTATATAGATTTTATCACATAACCTTTAAATCCTAGAATGTACGAAATTTTTTGATATTTTTTGTTGATCGGATCTCTATAAAAACTCTTTAATTTTTCTTTTATTGCTTCTTTTCTGAAAAGATTTGTACTTGGAAACAGGAAGTGCGGAATCTTTAGACAAGAAACATCAATCGCTTGTGAACAGGGCAGTTCGTGTCTATCTAATAGTATAGCATTGTTAACGAGCGGGCTCTACAACTGCGTGAAGGGTAAAGAAGGGTTTATAATATTTTTTGAGACAAGGAAATTGGATCTTCCGAGAGATTGAAAGTTTGTTTGGACTTGTTAGTCAAATTTTGTTTTTTATTGTATTTCTCCCATGGGGACATTGATCTTGTCCAGTGCTTGTAAGGCTACCTACAGAGTTGTTTTTTCAGATTTTCATCTTTAAGTGTTCCGGTTTTCGCTGTTTTTGGCATTTCTACAGGACACAAACAGCATTTTTTCTGCTGTAAATTCAATTTTAAATTGTTTGTATTTTATAGCGGCTGATGTAGGGCAGTGATATTTATCATTTGGTTTTACGAATTGCGAGAACACCGTTTTTAACCAGTTGGTAACCATTGTCTGATACTGTTTTTGAGTGCGATCTCCAAAAATGAGCACAAGGAGCTTTGACTGATGGCTCTCCAATCCATTTCTGGAAAGTTTTGTGTTTTATGGCGTTGTTTCCCTAACAAAGTCTGCGCTTTTGTTATTGCTTGTAAATAAACATCTACATCTAATGCCGCAGCATGTTTTAGACAAGGATTAAGGCGGATGAGTGCTTTCTCTGCTGTTTCAGATTTTGTATGCCAAATAGGAGCAAATGTGTTATATATCTCTTTGGGTAATTTCTAAAACGAGCAGATAGCCTAATTTAGAGAGAATATGAAGTTTTAAGGATAGAAAACACTTCCCATCTCCTTTTAATTCTGCTTTACGACTTTTAAAGATCTCAAGTAATATATTTTAAATAATGAAGATTATGCATTGATTCATGCTTTTTTTTATTGCGTTCTTGAATGAGGGAACACCCCTCACGTAAAACAGAACGCCATTGGTTTGCCAATTCACGGTTTTTTAAAAGAAACATCTCTCAAAGAGCACCCAGGCCCATTTTACGGCGATGTCCGTGAATGGTATAACGATAAAGCTATTGAGCAGTGCCATCTTTAAGTTTATGAAAGAGCAAGCCGGCACCATCACACATTTTGCCAGCTCGTGGATGTTGCGACAGCCCTTAGTACTTAAGACGATTCATGAGAGGTATTTTTAGTCTTTTCTTAATAGTTTTTTACCTACATGCTAGTCTTGCTTGTGGTGTGTAAACAAGTGATTTTAATTGATTCAACATACATAGATTTGAAATGAGGAAATCTTACGATATTCGGGTCTTTAATTCAATATGAATAACGATATATTATCATTATAAATCAATGTCTTGTCCAATAGTTGATGGGTCGTATGTTTACTTTTTTTTCTTGTTTATTCACGAAGCTGCATTTCTGCAATCAATTTTCATCAGGTGAGAATCTACTTTATGATCAAAGTTGGCCACATTGGAAGGAGGAATCTTGACCATGTGGTTACGTTCAGTATGCTCAAACTTAACAGGAAAACTCTATCAATCGACCATAATGGAGAAATGCACCGTCACTCAACCGATGAAGCCAAGAGATCATTCAAGCATAGCTTTTGTTTGTCATTATGTGTCCCTAAAAATTTGTGTTGGATTTCCATAAGTTTTATAATTTTTATCTCCTTTCCCTCTTTAGATTATCTGATGCAGCATAAAATATTTTTTCGAATATTATTGAATGATTTTTACCATTATCACCAACTTAAAGCTTTAGAATCAATGGTGATCATAGAGCTATTTGCAATTTCGTTTATTAACGGGCTAAATTCGTTTTATCTACACCAGAGGTAACAAAAACTTCAGTTTTTCTTGTGCAATGTGCTCATTTAAAATTAATATCATGAATATTTATCTATTACTATAATCAGAATAAAGGTTGGCGTAATAATTGAATATCATTCATGCAACGCTTTTTTATGGCTAAGGCCTTTTAGGTAAATGGATAGCCCCTGTAAAATAAATAAAGGTGCGCAAAAGCCTATAAATACACACAGGACGTATAATATAGAAAATGAAAAAAATTTTCCTGCATATAAAAGTACAATAGAGAATAAAGCTGTTATGATGCGTACACTGGCATCGCCTGCCAAAATCACCTCGGCTAAATTTTCACTAGGTGTGATAGCTTGTCCAATTGTTATTCCCGATATCCTAAAATAAAATTGCCCAATACCTAATAAAAATCCCATAATATAAAGGGAATATTGAGTAAAATTTAAATATAAAACAAAAGAGATTGCGATCACGGCAAAAGCCGGTGCCCCCCATACAAAAAAACGAATTAAAGATGGAAATTTCCGTAAATAATAAGATGAGATAAGACCATTGATCACAAAACCCAGTGCTGACAAAGCAAAAATAGAATTTTGAATAGCTGTAAATTTTATATTATCTGATGTTATAGAAGCAAGAACAAGTGGCAATAAAACAATAGGCCCCGTATAGAGAGAATTATTCAAAATACGATTAATCGTTAAAAACCGCAACGCAGAAATCCGCCAAAGGCATCTAAAACCAATTCCATAAGCCTTTTGAGATGGCGTTTTTAATAGCTCTTTTACTCTGTTTAGGTGTTGTATAGACTTTATACGAAACCATAAGCTGGCATTCAAAAGATAGATAAATACAATAAAGGCTATGGCTATTTTGTGCCCCAAATGCGCAATTATAAAATATATAAGCAACGGGGATATAATAACAAAAAACTGACAGCAACTAGTATAAAATGCAAAAATTCCAGCTTTTTGTTTGGGAGCTGGAACCAGCAGATTCAAGGCACTATTGTTATTTGGATTATCAGCCCCCATCAGTAGAGCGAGTAAGAAAAACACAAATAAAATAAGCATTGAGTTGTTTATGAATAATAAGAAAGACAATAAACAAGCGCAAATAATTTGGCTATAAAACCCAATTATAAAGCCTTGATAGTGCACCAACACATTTCCCAAACATAAGCCAGCAATTCCAATTGCGATTAAATTAACGACATTTAAAGCAGCAGATGCTTCTCCAGTTGTATCTTGGAATTGTAATAAAGAAAGGCCGATAGATAATACACCACTCGTACAGAAACTTGTCAAACTTCCAATCAAAATCATAAGAAAGACGGAATTACGCAACATTTTTTATGATCCCAGACAGAGCACTAAACCATTTTGTGATTTCCTCTGTTGTCAAATGTAGCTCGGTACTTAATCCGAATTTTTCATAAAAGTTTAGTTCAAATGCGTTATAGGCACTTATTTTTTGAAAGTCATCTGTCAGCATGAATTCTATACTTGGTAACGTTGTACCTATAGATTGAGATAAATAATAGGAAATTACTTTCCAATACATATAGGTACGCTCTCTTGCCAAATAATTTTCCAAGGCATATTTCAAGTGACAACCACTTAAAATATATTTCGGACAATGGTGCAACGGATAATAAATACAAATAGCACCGGCTTCATGTCCGAGACAAGAAGAGATATTAATATTTTTATCATTTCATAATATTATAAAAACGCTCAGTGAGCAGATCTTCCAAATTTAGTCTAGTCACAACAAGATTGGTTGCTAATTTTTGAGCAACATGAGACCAAGCCAATCTTACTACTAAAGTTCCAATAACCTTTAAGTCAGATTCTGGATAAGCTTTTTTTTAATTTTCCACCCATATGTCTCTGTGACATATAATAATTGGCTCATCTCGTCTGAATGAACAAGATGTAATTCTAAACCAATATTATCACAAAGTTTTGAGCTCTTGAATTCTCCATATCCTAACCTGGTATTCTTAAATCATAATAGAAACTAAAGAATTTTTAAGTATTCCAACTTTTATTAAACTTTGTAACAATCTATTGGAATCTCCCCTTCACTGACTTCGACAATTATTTTCTCACCACTATAAGAACAAAAAATTATCTTTGAATTTGCTTACTTTTAGAAAAAAAATGAGCAATACTCTTCCTTAACTAAAAGAAACACGCTCTATACCTTTTTCTTTATGATTATCAAAAAACTATCCCGTTATAATTTAACCATCCATTATTAGGATAAATATTCTGCGTTTAGCCTAATAAACTGTTATAATCAATGTTTCTCTCTGTTCTAAAAGTCAGCGCTTTTCATTCTAGAGATACTCATAATTGCTGTAAAATCTTTCCCCAAAAGGCTTCCCTAAACATTGCTATTAACACGATCATCCTGAGAAGTTTTATACATACACACTGCATTCTATGTATTTTTTGGAAAATCCCTTTGAATCTCTATCGAGCCTTGTTTTGGCAGTATCATTTTTAATATATCATAAATATTTTTATTTAATTTAATTTTAGAAAACTTAGTCATTATCGTGTTTCATTAGATGATATGAGAAAGGTAGGGATTCAATAGTGTTGCCTTGCAGAAAATATTGCGTCCATTCTCTATTTTGGAGTTTGCTATATTTTCTTAAAATAAGGAGATTTTGTGATAATATAAAAAGGTTCAGTCCTTTTTCCTACAACGAGAATACATTTTGTTCTGTAGAGAGAAGACTTAGAAAAAACACTTAAGCTGGAAAGTTAACATAAATAGAGAACTTACTTAATTCTGTTTATATGGGATGGGGTATTGCAAACTATAAACGTAGGCTCCCCATGAAAGCAGAACTCCCATAGAGGATTGTCCATATTTTTTGGTATATGCTTAGGCCATTCTCGGTTGTCAAAATCTCGCAAATCTTTAAGTATAGACCAGAATTTTTCTCTATAAAATTCGATACTTTGTATGGGGGCAGGCTCCTCGAATGCAACAAAAGATGTGTTCTTTCCAAAACTTTTATAGTTATCGCAATAAGTTATCATGTCTTCCATCATATTTTTTGAAGTCAGCTTGTTGTAGAACTCAAATCTAAGCATATTTTTTGAGTATCCATTTACACCGAATAGGCAGGGAAAAGGTCTAATTGTGTTATTCATGGTTGCATCGAATTCTTTAAAAACGATCTGCTTCCATTTTTAATATTTGTCTATATTTTCAATTATTTGCGCTGCTGAATCCATGTTTTCCTCCCAATTGTTGTATTTTATAGGAAATTGCTACGAATGATCCTCTCCAAAGCTGATAATTCATCATCATTGTGTCCCCAAATTGCTATAATAGCTGGGCAGGTATTTAAATCGATGGTTAGGGGGAGGGGCTCGTTTTCTTTAAAAAAAAGCGTAAAATGAATCACATTTTCCCAAGAATGAAGCTTTTGCCGCCATACGTTAACATCTTTTATAATATGACCGTCGATCTCGTTGATAAGGAAGATAATACGCCCTTTTTTCTTAAAGCGACTTGGGGTTTGCGAAAACACGCCTGCAATAAGGTTAACGGAGCTTTCAAGTAAACCATCTTCATAGCAATGCGCGAACAAGGTGGGTGCAATTCCTCCGTGGAGGCGGGCTCCTACTTCGATCATCACTGGACCACGAGCTGTTTGCATGATTTCCATGTGCGCAGGTCCATATTCAATCCCCAGCGCGCGAATGCATTGTTTTGCATAAGAGATAAGAGAGGCATAAGAGGGATCTTGAGAATCAAGCACATCAAGCGTTTCATAAACAAAAGTACTTCCATTATGAATACCTTTTTTATATCGTGACAAACTACATATTTTTATAGCCTCTCCCTTTACAACGGCATCGACGATGTATTCCTCTCCCTCCAATCTTTCTTGGAGCAAATAGGCCTCGTTAGGTGCGCCAAAAATATTTTTTTTCTTCCAGTTGATTTCAGAGGCCCACGTTACTACTTCCTCAAGATTAGAGAAAAACAAAACACCATCACTCCCTGCAGAATCATTTGGCTTTACCACATAGCCGCTGTGGCTTTCAAAGCCATCGAGAGTACAATCGTTTTTTGTAAGAATTTTTGATCGGATGTAAGATAAACCATTTTCACAAAGACGTTTTTGCATCGCTGCTTTTTTCCGTCGCCAATCGGTAGTCAAGGGGTTATTCCCAAGACAACCATAATAAGCCGCCAATTGCTCTGCACAATAGATACCTCTTTCGGCACCCGCTATTACAGCCTCTATCGTGCCGATAGGAAAACGTTTCTTTATCTCATCTACACTATGAAGCTTCGCTTCTGCCATGCCCTTTCCCTGATAAGAAAGCATAAAGTGTGAAAAAGGAGCTGCTTGAGAGACAAGACCATAACAAGCATAGCCTAATTTTTGCAAAGCAGGGCCATAGAGGGCACCCGTGGAGAAAGGGTCGACAATAAGAATAGGTTTTCTCATACTTTGTTCCGCTGTAATAAAAGGAAAAGAACATAAATAAAGATTATCAACCCTATAAGGGGCAGAAGATAAACAGCTGCTTGAGGACCCATAAGGGCAGAGCTTGTAAGAAGACCAAGAATGACATAACCTGCCGACTGGGAGAGAGTATAAAGCATGCCGCTATAGCTTCCCACCAGCTCTGCTTGAGCCTCTGTTTTGGTCGCTTCAATCGTATGTTTGCGGGCATTAATTCGCATGGTATTCATTGAAAAGCCAATAAAAAAGCAAAAGACCACAGCCAAATAGGGCGATTGTGTGGTGCTAAAAATAAGATCAGCTACGCTCAATATAAGGGCTGGGAGAATAAATTCAAAACGAGGGATTTTGATAAAAGCAGCCAAAAAAGCGCCCATGCCCGCAACCGCACTGCAAAGTCCATAATATTCAGAGCCAAAATTTTTCACACTCTGAAAAAGAATGGTTGCCAGCGTATTATAAGCGCAAATATGAAAGCCAATAAGTCCTATGCAGACGCATAAAAGTTTAAGTTCACGGGAGAGCTCATCCGCTTGCGGTGTAGGTGCTGGCTTCTTACCAGTTGCAAGTGCTGTGGTATCTGTAGCGTTGTATTCATCGCAAAATATAATATATCCGGCTATAAGGCTTATAATGATGTCAAACACACAAAGTGTCACAATCAAACCATTATAACCGATTTCAGCCGCTGCCCCTCGAGGGCTGGTCGCTTCTAAGAGATAACCACTTAGTGCTGCTCCCAAAAATGCGCCAATTTGCACCACTGTTTGCATAATGCGGGAAGCCTTTTGGGCGCTAATATAACCACTAAGTGCTAGTTTAGTATTATAAGTCTCGAGTGTGCTTAAGGTAATCAAAGAGAGATAGCCGATAGAGATAGAGACAGCGATAAAACCAAAGGGGGAATCAGCGTAATGGAAAAGAGCAATCAATAAAAGAAGGCTATAGATAATGATCCGCCTTTTGTATAAATCGACCAACCGCAATGAGGCTTTAATGCGCACAAGACCGCTTTTTTTCAAAAGATAGGGCATAAGGGTGCCCAAAGCCATGGTTACGCCCAGGAAAACCGATGAGGATGTTATGCGATAAGCATTCCAAAGATTACTTAAAAATAAAACCATATCAGAAAGATACAGCAGGACAACAAGCCCATAAAACCGAAACATCAGTTGTTTGTGCACATTATCCCCCCATGTTAAATACACATGCTATAAATTATACATTTTTACAAAAAGCTAATATATATGTTGTTAGGCATGTCAAGTTTTTTCGATAGAAGCATGATACAGATTTGAACGATAACGTTTCTCATAGCGATAGCTAATTTTGGAGAAACTGAGAGCGGAGGCGGTTGGTATTTTTACTGTATCTCTTGTGAGTTGCTTTTCCAATGAGGAGTTTCTTCGCTAAATGACCAGTATAGCTATGTTCTTGGGAGGGCTGTGTTTGCACTCTTAAGATTTCCTCCATTTATACTCAAGGTTTAGGTTTTTCTATTGACCGTTGTTAGATGTTGTTGTGACAATAAACTTCGTTATCTATCAGAAACATTTATGGCATTAGCGCTAAGGTATTGTATTAAAGCCTTTACATAGTAGTCTTTTTATAGGGAGAAGGTATTATTGGTTCAGTTTTAGGAGGCTTTATTACGGCTGATTTGGGCGTCGTCGTTGTTTGAGGTCTTATTATAATATTCTTAGTTTCAGTTTATGAATATACCGAAAAATATAGTGAAACATTTGATTCAAACGCTTTTGCTAGGCATATTTCAATATCTCAGCGATGTTTTCCAAGAATTGCTCTGCTGCTTTTTGACGGGATCGGATATCAAATGCTTATAGCGAGGGCAGTGGTTTGAGAAAAGATAGAGTTGATTTCATTATCTTCCTATGGAGCGCAATCTAGTAGCAGCTCTTAAGGGACAATAATATACTGAGATCGAACTCATTTCTATACACTTACACGACGCTATAGGAGTAATCCTCAGAAACTCTACTAGAATTCGTCAAAAAATGACAGGTTATGGAGTGTGAACAAAAAAATATATTTTTTACAAATACTTAATCTCATTTTAAGTTGTCTAAAATATAACATTATCTTAAAACTAAGTCTATATACCGCCATTTATCATAAAGTTAATAAGTTATACAAAATGCGGGAGTATTGTGTTTTTCTGTTTAGAGACGAGTTAAAAAACACCTTATTAAACATTAAGAGATTTCAGATATAAAACAATTTAACTTATGGAAAGTATATAGACAAAATGTATCTTGATAAAAAAGTTTATAACTCCATGTGGTCTTCAAAGAAATTTTCTGGTTCTTTTATTGTCTTATGCGGGTTTGATGGGAGTGGTAAGACAACACAAACAAAAGAAATTGCACGCCATTACTCAACAGAAAAACATATAATACAAACTTTTCAACCCAGTTATTGGTATAGAAATAATCCAGAAATTAGAGATTACTTAGATAATGGAAAAGCAATTGATCCGTTGCTTTTAGCACTCTTATCAGCGACAGATAGACGCAAATATACGCTTGAAATTATTGAACCTTCCTTAACGTCATCGCAAAATTTATTAATTAGCGATCGATATGTTTATTCTAGTCTTGCTTATTTTTATGCTCGAGAGCTTTCTGTTGAAAGTGTCGTTAAATTAAATCAATCTATTCCAAGACCTCATATTACATTTTATCTTCATTTACCGCCCATTACTATACTGGAACGGTTGCAGAAAAGGGATAGTTTAAACTTAAAATATGAAGAAAAACTCTCTTTTATTGAAAAAATTTACAAAGTATACAAAGTTTTATCGGAAATAGATGAGCGGTTTATAACAATTGATGGAACTACTCCTGTTTCTTTAATTCATCATCAAATACGACATCATATAGATAAGTTTTTTTGATTATGAATAAAATCATTTATTAATCAATTTATCCACGATAAATCCTCCTTTATGTATTCTTACTCTAAATCTGAAACTTTAGAGATGTGATTGCAATAATTTAACTGCTCAGGAAAAATATCACGTTATATATTTTAATTAGAAAACTAACTGTAATGGGCTTGTTTTAAAAGATTTAGAGAAGGGGAGTAGAAAAATTAGCAATATTTATTGTGAGGATAATAGTATGTTTATTCTTTTAGAGACGAAGTGTGGTGATAGAAGAACGACATGGAGGAATATACTCGAGCATATTTTAGTGCACAGAATAATAAGGACAATAATGTGAGTGAAGCTTCCATACCGTAAAATTGTTTCACAGATGTATAAAGGTGTAGCTTCTGAATAAAACGCACATAAAATATTAATTTTGTTTTTGTCCATAAATGTTCCGTTTTCATAGAAGAATTAATCATAAAACAGCACAAAGATTGTAAAAGCCTCAAAAAAGAAATTTTGCTTTCTTAAATTTAATGATCTAAAATAAAAATTGTAAGAATGCCTGTTTTTAAACAGGATGTATCATGCATATCGACTGGTATTCATTTTAGAGGATAATTTATGTTCACTTCAAATTTGAAGGAACGCATTGCTTTATTTGAAAATAGAACTTTTCTCTATTTTACTTTGAGCGGCTTATTTGCTACATTTGGAAGTGGACTAAATTATATTACATTGTCATGGATTGCTTACAATCAGACGGGCTCAATCCGTGGTGTAGCGTTGATGATGCTTTTTCTTTGGACGCCTGGCATTATTTTTGCGCCTATTTTTGGCATATTGGCAGATAAATATAACCGTAAAACGCAGATTATTATTTCAAATCTTGTGAGAGGTTTGGTAATCGTGGGCTGGGTAATGCTTTGGCATTTTGGTATAGAAATTGAATTGATGGTCTTATCTGCTCTTTTGGGTATTTTTATTCCTTTTTATATGCCATCAGCTATTTCTTTAATTCAAAGTATTGTGCTGAAGGAACAGCTCATCAATGCAAATGCAACCATCGATATGGTTTATGAACTTGGCACTATCGTAGGTATGGGCTTAAGTGGATTTATACTGTCCTATGCAGGAACAAAAGGAACTCTTCTAATAGGTGGTATATTCTTTATCATTGCTGGTTTATTTAATTTTGCAATGAAGGTACCTAAAAACCGAAGATCTAAAAAACAAAACCAGCAAAATTGGTGGGAAAATTATACAGCATCTCTTCATTATTTTAAACAGAATCCGGCTCTTTTTGTACCTTATATAAGCCAGATGATTATTATGACTCTTTTGATGACCATTCCTGTTATTCTCGTTCCTTATATACAAGAGGTTTTACATGCGGATAACAGGACCTTTGCAATATTTGAGGTGCTTTATTCTATGGGTGTATTGACAGGTGCGTTTTTTTCACCACTTCTTTGTAAAGTTTTATCTATCAGGAAAACATTAGCCATTTTATTAGCTTTTATGGCTATTGGCCTCGCTATTTTATCTGTTAATACACACAATTTTGTTGTTTTTCCTGTTTACTTTATGATTGGATTTGGACTTTCGAGTTGGGCTCTTTCGATTTCTTTATCACAACTCTCTTGTGATCCTGAATACCAAGGAAGATTGCAGGCAAGTTTTAATGGTATCTCTGGATGCTTGATCCTCGGAGTCTATCTCATCATGGCAAGCGATAACAGTAACATATCACCTCAATCGATATATTTTTTTCAAAGCATTGTTGCGTTTGTTGGAATACTCATAGTGCTGTTTTATAAACATGAAAAACAATAAATTACATTTAAGTGTGGACAACATACGCTATTTTATAAATATTTACGCTGCAGTACATTTCACATTTTGCTTTTAAAGGAGAGTTGAGAAAATGTAAAAGTTGGTGCTTAATGAACAAAGCATAAATTGATGTATGCTAGAGAATACTCTCTATTTTTTGATAATGATCTAAAAGAATTGATGCGTTTCTTTAATTCATCTCACTGTTGTTAAGAAGACGAAAACGTAACACTTTAAATCTTCTTGAAAGTTTTTTGTCTAAGCGTAGCAGAAAGTAAAGCGATGAGGTAATATCGTATCATATGGGGAGAGTATTGTATTATTTTTGTTTTTCAAAATCCATATGAAAAATTGTATCAATTTCATCTTCATTGGAATGAGTATTTCTACGACGATGCAAGGTTTGCACAATCTCTTTTTTTAAAACAGCATCTGTTTCACTTAAACGGTGAATACTGAGTTCCAATTCAAGAGATAACGCCAAATCCACGCACAGTTTAAGCTCTTCTCCAATGTCGAAACCGCGTTGATAGTCGTCATAAAGACCAACCAGTGTATCAGATAATTCTTTATCGCATAAAGAGGTCATGCTTAATTCCTCAACGTTGCGGGTTTCCATGCAGCTTTTTTAAGTATCACTCCACTATCATCACTTAAAATTGCCATGTATACGAACCTCATGGTTTTGTCAATTTTCTGCAAAATACGCGCTTTTAAATCAAAGCCTATTAAAGATTTTATTACTCCAAGATTTTGAAGCGCCCAATTGTAAATATGGATGGCAATGTGTTTGCTATAGAATTTATAGCATTTAAAATACATTGCCAAAAGGCTTTTAATATGCGTAGAGGAAGAGTATTCTGACGATAAACCAAACACCCTGAAATCTCTATTGCCAGTTACAGCTAAATCAGTGCTATTAATATATAAAATAAGCAAACAGGGTTTGTAAACGTCTAACTTTTTAATAACGAGTGATAATCTCATTTTTTGTAGAATACCAATTATTTCGCCTATTTTATATTGATTTTTAGACATTGATAAACTTTTTACCTTATAAAAACCTATGGGAAATACATTAGCATATTTTTGTAATAAGATTTCAGTGGTATATTACACAGCATGAAATGAAGAGAATCGTATTAGGCTTTTTGCTTTTGAAAGAATATGACTGCAACTTTTGAGAAAGCAGTTGGCAAGAATTGGCTTGGCATGCAAACTGATAGAGTTGGCAGTGGCGCATTTAGTTTTTTCATTGGCCTGTGTCCAAATGTTTTTGACTCTGGAAAATAGCCTCTGATAGGCTTGAGTTTTTCCAAGGTTATATTACAGGGGCGCAGCTCAGAAAAATACCACGGCGATTGCATTTTTTGTAATTGTCATAATTTTCGCTCCTGCTTAAATGGATGCTGTAACATCCGTTTTTGTGGGGTTATGTATGTGATAACTGCTCTTCTTAAGGGGCAGTAATGATAGATATAAATCAATATAATTATTTAGTCAACAATTATATTGATTTTGGAGTGTTTTTTTTGGCTCGTCCGGAAGCAAAACCTAAAACTGAGTTGGCAAAACGTTTTCGTAAAGTGCGTCACGCTCTTGGTTTTACAGAGCGTAAGCAGTTTGCTGAACATCTTGGTATCACTGCTGGCTCTATAGGAACTTATGAAACTGGTATAAGTGAGCCTACAGCCTCTGCGCTCTCCAAATATCAAGAAATTTGTGGTGTTTCATTAGATTGGCTAGTAACGGGAAATGGCGAGATGTTTTCAGATATGGCAAAGGCGAAAGCAGCTGGTTTTAAACCGCAGGCGATTCCTACTGGGCTGATGAAAAAGCTGGGACATTTAGTTTATACGACCTATCATGATGCAAAAATAACACTTTCTCCTGAAGATGTTGCGGAATTAGCAGCAGAGCTTTATGGAAGATTGCAAGAGCTTATTCAAAACCTCAATGATATAGAAGAAGTCGAAGCCACTTTGCCACTTTTAAAATTACATTTAAAGCGTAAAATCGAAACTGAAAAGCACATCTAGAAATTTCATAAGATACGAATGAACAGCCTTTAAAAAAAATAAAACTTTTTTGATTTTCTGCTGTATAACCAAGTTTGGAATGTGAAGATCTCACAATTTTTGAGTCTTTTATTCAACCTGAATAATAATAAATTATCATTATAAATCAATGCATTGCTCTAATACAGATAAAAAGAACGACGGGTAGCAATACAAACAAAATTTCTTCAAAAAGAAGCTAATATAGTGCCATTCCTGAAATATTTGTTGGTTGAAGAAAAGATACGGACAACAGTGAAAATACAGTGGGTTCTGTGAGAGGAAAGAGTTTAGAAAACAGCTTCTTTTCGGTTTGTGATATTAAAAAATTTATACAATAGTGAAAATACAATGACGATGTTTTGTTCCTATAGAAGGGTAACAGATATATAAGAGAGAAGAACGAAAGACTATTTATAGGCGCGCTTTTGTCTTTTTATGAAGATGATAAGATGAGCACGTTAAAACTTTTTACAGAGCGTGCATCATTATATTTAAGACAGATTTCTTTCAAAGAGATGTATAATATATTGAAACAGTTTACCTCGCAACAAAAAGTGAGATTATCATGATAATCGTCATTATTACATTATGCTATAAGTTAAAAAATCATAAATTTGTGCTTATAAGAACAGCTAATTTATTGAGAAGTATTTTTATAAATTTATAAAAAATAATTTTTACACTCTTGCCATTCTTCTGATGCGCTTTATTTGAAAAGTAGAATTGCTCTTTAGTGAAACTATTTTTGTTAAGAGATAAATCGCAGTATTTTTGAATGGAGATAACAGTATATTTTCAAAGTTTTGTGTTTTTATTTATTTTTTAGCTTGAATCCCTCTAGCTAAAAGGGTTGGGGACTTTTCTAGATTCGATGTTGTTGCAGAGATTTTAGGTCGATGCCGGATAAGTATCGGTATCGTAGGGGGGAGTTTTGTCTTGATTTATTGGTTTTTGAAGTGCGCAAACTAAGGGTTTTGCCATGTGTGTTTTCGCGCGTTGTGATGATGTTGAACTCTGTAGGAGGAGATTCTTATGAAAAAAAAATATTCCACACCAAATTTAATTAAAGTTGTCTCTCTTAGTACGGTAATGGCCACACTCTTATCGAGTGTTTCTCCTGTTTTTGCTGCTAATCTTGCGATAGTAGGAGGGACGAGTCAAAGTACACCTGGTACTGGTGTTGTATATCCACACGGTAGTCATGGGAGTGTTGTTTTTGCTGGTGATGATGACTACTGTGGTGCAGACAATGTTATTGGTCGTGGCGGCAAACAACAGCAGGGAATTTCCGATAATCAACGAATAACCGCACAAGAACAATATGAGCGATTTATTGGTGAGAAAGTTTTTAATGGTCGTAAACCTTATGGCACGACCACTGAAAAGGTTACTTGGCAAGGCGCTGGGATTCTAACCAACAATGCTACTTATATGGGAACAAACACTAGTGGTATCATTAATGCTATGCCTGAGGCTTACGGTGTTTATTCTTTTGCAACGGGTTGTGGATCTGCAGCGACGGGTAATTATTCAACCGTATTTGGTGCAGGTGCGACAGCAAAGGCAGGGGGTGCACAAGCTTTTGGTGTTTCCGCACTTGCAAGTGGTATAGCAAGTGTTGCTATGGGTGTAGGCTCAGAAGCATCGGGCAAATCTTCAGTTTCTATTGGAGGGCTTGCAACTGCATTAGGTACAAATAGCATTGCTTTAGGTACAAAGGTAAAGGCAGAAAAGAGTTATACGATTGCTATAGGTACAGATGCTGAAGCTAAAGCTTCAGGTGCTATTGCAATAGGGGGCAGGCGCTCTGACAGAACCGAAGAAAATGATCCTAACAGAAAAGTAATCGCGAATGCTGAAAATGCGATTGCTATAGGTACGCAAGCTTATGCTGAAAAGGAAGATTCGGTTGCCATTGGTGTAAATTCGCAAGTGCTTGTTAGAGATGGTGTTGCTGTAGGTGGTGGGGCTATCTCTGATAGAGAGAAGGGGGTTGCTGGTTATGATCCTGCAACAGGTAAAGGGACAACAAAAACCAGTATAGCATGGAAGAGCACCACAGGCGCTTTTAGCGTTGGTGAAGTTGGCGGTCGTGGTAATGGTACGTTAACACGACAAATTACAGGGGTTGCAGCTGGAAGTGAAGATACTGATGCGGTAAACGTGGCGCAACTAAAAGCTATGAAAGATATCATAGCAGGGGGAGGGGGGTGGAAACTTTCTGCTAACGATACCGATCCGACAGATGTGAATTCAGGCAATACTGTAGATTTTTCAGTGAAAAGTGAAAAAGAAGCGGGAAAAGACAACTTAAAGATTGCAAAAAACACTGCAGATAATAAGCATAAAATTGAATTTACTTTAAATGATCATCTTAAATTGACGCAAGTCACCACAGGCCAAAGCACGATGAGTGATGATGGCTTTTTTGTTAACGGTGAAAGCGGTTCACGCATGACTGTAGACGGCTTTTTTATTAATGGTAATGATGGTCCAAGCATGACTATTGATGGTATTGATGCAGCCAAGCAAAAGATCACAAACGTAGCAGATGGGTCTGAACCTAACGATGCAGTGAATTATAAACAGTTGCAAGAGGTGAAAAACGCGAACAAAACGAGTTGGCAGCTTGCTGTTAACGGTGGAAATGCTACGGCTATTGGTCCAAATGGTACAGTAAATTTTCAGTCAGTTGACAATAAAGGTACAAAAAATATCAAGATCGAAAAAGATAATGATCACAATGTCACATTTGATCTAGCTGATGATATTCAGGTAATGACTGTCACAGCAGGAGACAGCATTATGGATGCTGCTGGCTTTAGATTTGACGGTGATGAGGGGCCGAGCATAACTGTTAATGGCATTCATGCTGGTAATAAAACGATTAAAGGGGTAGCGGCAGGGGAAGAAGATACTGATGCTGTAAATTATAAGCAGTTGACGGAGGTAAGAACACTTGCTGAAGCAGGCTGGAAACTTTCTGTTGATGGGAACAATGCTACAGATGTTAAAGCTGGGAGTACAGTAGATCTTGTTGCGGATGCGGGTGAGGACGGAAGCAAAAATATAAAGATTGCAAAAGACAGTAATAAAGTTACATTTTCTTTGAATGATAACCTTAAGCTTACGAGTGTCACGACAGGCAACAGCATTATGAGTGATGAGGGCTTTAAGTTTATTGATGGTAATGGACCAAGCATAACTTTGAATGGTATTAATGCTGGTGATAAAAAAATTACAGGAGTAGCTAAGGCAGAAGGCAATACTGATGCTGTAAATTATGAACAGCTGAAAGAGGTAAGGACACTTGCAGAAAATGGCTGGAAACTTTCTGTTGATGGTAACAATGCTACAGATGTTAAAGCTGGGAGTACAGTAGATTTTGTTGCGGATGCGGGTGAGGACGGAAGCAAAAATATAAAGATTGCAAAAGACAGTAATAAAGTTACATTTTCTTTGAATGATACTCTTAAGCTCACGAGTGTCACGACAGGCAACAGCATTATGAGCAACGATGGCTTTAAGTTTGTTGATGGTGGTCCAAGCATAACTATGAAAGGTATTGATGCTGGTGGCAAAAAGATTACAAAAGTGAAAGCTGGTACTGATGATACTGATGCAGTAAATTATAAACAGCTGAAAGACTTTACAGCGGGGATGGAAACGGGTTGGAAGCTTTCTGTTGAAGACGGAGAAGCTACAGATGTTGAAGCAGGAAGTACAGTAAAGTTTGTTGCAGTTAAGCATAAAGACGATGATAATAATGAGAGTGAGAACACAAATATAAAAATTACCAAAGGTGATAACAATGAAGTAAAGTTTGATTTAAGCGAATATATTAAAGTTGGTCGTGTAGAAACAGGGGACAGCAGAATGAGTAATGCCGGTTTCATGATCAAAGATGGCCCAAGAATGACCAAGGGTGGTATTCATGCCGCCAATACAAAAATTACAGGAGTCGCAGATGGTAGCAATGAGCATGATGCTGTTAATCTTTCACAATTATATAAAATGAAGTTTGAGATAGAAGACAATAGTCTTGTTAAATGGAGTAAAAGTAAAAAAAATATTACCATTGGTGCTGAAAAAGAAGGTATCGAAATCAATATTGCGAACTCTGAAGGCAAGGATCGAATTATTTCTGGCGTTGCAGTTGGAAAAGTCAGTTCCGATTCAACAGAAGCAATAAATGGCCATCAGCTGTTTAGTTATATTACTAATATAGTGGATTTTTTTGGTGGTAAGGAGACAGATATACTTAATGGTATCAAACCAACTTTTATGGTTCAGAATACAAAACACGACAATGTAACGGATGCTTTCGCTGCTGTTGATACTTCTATCACAGATATTTATAGTCAGATTAATAATGTAACAGAAAATAGTCTTGTTAAATGGAAAGAAGATCAGAAGCTTATCACTATTGGTGCTGAAAAAGGCGGTACGAAAATTGATATTACAGGTACTGAGGGAGAGCGAACCATTGCAGGTGTAAAAAATGGTGAAATTTCCAAAGACTCTATGGAAGCTGTAAATGGTAGTCAAATTAATACAATCTCTGGAGATATTGCAAAATTCTTTGGTGGTGGTACTTCATTTGAAAATGGTGTGTTTGTTGGACCACAGTATAATTTATCTACCGTTTCTGCAGATGGTAAGGTAGAACAGAAAACCTTTGAAAATGTTGGTGATGCTTTGACTGGGCTTGATGCGAATGTCAAAAATGTGAATAGTCGTTTAACACATGTAGTCAATAATTTTACTGAGGAAATTCAGGGTCTCTCTAAAGATGCTTTATTGTGGAGCAGTTCTGAGAGTGCATTTGTTGCACTTCATGAAAAAGATGGACAGAAGACAGATAGTAAGATTAAGTTCCTTGCGGATGGCGATATTTCAGGAGATTCAACAGATGCAATAAATGGTTCTCAACTTTATAAGATGGGCGATAAGATTGCGAATTATTTTGGCGGTGGTGCTAAATATGAGAATGGAGAATGGACGGGGCCTGTATTCAAAGTTTCTCGTAACGATCCTGATGGTAATATTGTTGAGAATAGGTATACGAATGTTGCTGATGCTTTTGAAGGTGTCGATAGTTCTATTACGGATATCTATAATCAGATTAACAATGTAACAGAAAATAGCCTTGTAAAGCAGGAGGGAGAAGATGGTCTTATTACTGTGGGTAAAGCAACCGGTGGTACTGAAATCAGCCTTGTAAATAAAGATAAGCAAGAAAGAACACTTTCCGGTGTAAAAGATGGAGAACTTTCTCGAACATCTACTGAAGCAGTAAATGGTTCACAACTTTTTGCTACGAATGAGAAGGTTACAACTGTTACTGATAATCTTAAAACAGTCGCTCAAAATACATCGAAATATTTTGGGGGTAGTACAGATGTACTGAATGGTGTAGAACCAGCTTTCCTTATTCAGGGGAAGACCTATCATAATGTTACGGAAGCGTTTACAGGTGTTAATACTTCTATCACAAATATTGATAATAAGATTTCCGATGTGGTAAAAAATAGTCTTGTTAAGCAAGATGGAGGTGCATCAGGTATTATTACTATTGGTAAGGATACCGCTGGTACTGAGATCAATATTGCAGGTGTTGGTGGTTCAGGACGTAAAATTTCTGGCGTGCGGGAGGCAGAAAATGGTGATGAAGCTGTTAACAAAGACCAACTTGATAAAAGCATAGATAAGATTTCTAAAGATATTGAGACAGTAACTGCTGCTGCGGTTCTCTATGATAAGAATGACGATAATAGTGTTAATTATGGTAGTGTAACTTTGGGCGGCGATAAGAACAACGGACCAGTTGCTCTTCATAACGTAAAAGATGGTAGCATTTCTGAAAATTCCAACGATGCAATCAATGGTAGTCAGATTAATAAAATATCAGCAGATATTGCAAAGTTTTTTGGTGGTGGTGCAAAGTTCATTAACGGTGCTTTTGAAGGGCTGAAATATACTTTATCCGCTATTGTAGGTGGTGAAGTAGGGAAGGCTAATTTTTACAATGTTGGTGATGCTTTAACAGGTCTTGATAAAAATGTTCAAGATGTGAATCAACGCTTAACGAATGTATCCAATGAGTTTAACCAGAAAATTGAAGATTTCTCTAAAGATGCTTTACTGTGGGATGATGAGGAAGAAGCATTTGTGGCACGTCATGAAAAAGATGGTAAGAAAACAAACAGCAAATTGAAGTATCTTTTAGATGGTGAGATTGCTCAAGGTTCAACAGATGCCATTACGGGCAACCAACTTTATTCCATGAATAACCAACTTGCAAATTATTTCGGTGGCGGTGCCAAATATGAGAATGGCAAATGGACAGATCCTACTTTTAAGATTGTTCAAGTCAATGCTGATGGTACGACTGTTGAGACAGAGCATCATAATGTCGCTGATGCTTTTGGTGACGTCAATAAAAATATGTCAAATATTAATAACCGTATTGATGATGTCATCAACAAGGTCGATTCAGATGCTTTAAAGTGGAATGATAAAGAAAAAGCCTATGATGCTGGTCGCGATGGAAAGCCGAATAAAATTATCAATGTAGCTGATGGTAAAGTTGAAAAAGGCTCGAAAGATGCCGTCAATGGTGGGCAACTTTGGGAAACCAATGAACGTGTCACTGGTGTCGAAAAAGATGTGAAGCATCTTACCAACAGAGTTGATACCATTTCCAATACGATTGCTGATATTGGTGATACAGTTATCAATATTGATGCCAAAGTTGATAACATCAATAATAGAGTTGACGGCATTGAAGAGGATGCTGTTCGTTATGATAGAGATGAAAACGGCAAAAAAACCAATAAAATCACATTAGCGGGGGGGGATGCCAGTGAACCTGTTCTGATTGATAATGTAGCTGATGGTAAAATTGAAAAAGGCTCGAAAGAGGCTGTAAATGGTGGTCAACTTCATGATTATACTAAAGAACAGATGAAGATTATTCTTGATGAATCCAAGCAGTATACAGATCAACGGGTTAATAATATTGTGATTGATGCGATTGATGATGCTGTTGATCGGGCTAAGCAATATACAGATATGAAGTTTGATGTTTTAAACTATAGTATTGAGAGTGTGAAAAAAGAGGCAAGACAAGCAGCAGCTATTGGTCTTGCAGTGTCTAACTTACGCTACAATGATACACCTGGAAAATTAAGCGTTGGATTTGGTACTGGTTTATGGCGTAGTCAGTCTGCATTTGCCTTTGGTGCAGGTTACACCTCAGAAAATGGAAAATACCGCTCTAACATATCCGCAACAACTTCTGGAGGTCACTGGGGTGTAGGTGCGGGATTCAATATGACATTGAATTGATAATAAACAAAATACATAAAAATTCCTTTTCACCCCTGTCTCATGAGGCAGGGGTGAATTGTTGTTACGTATGTAAAAAAATATATATAAATTGATAAGCGCTAACGATAAATACAGGTTTAAAAAACAGAAAAACCGGACGCTTTCAAAAAAATGAACTTCTTATTTCAAAATAAGATAATAAGTTTTTCCATAAATTATAAGTTCATTATTTTTTCTTTAATTTTTAAATCTGAAAAATCTGTAGCACTCTACAGATAGAAAAAAACCTTTTGCTCTCTACAAATCTATTAAAAAGCTTTCTACTAAGATAAAAGTACACATTCAAATGTATTTCAACTTTACTGGAAGAAGTTATAAAACAATCCACTAAATCAACTCTACCCCTTGCAAAAAACAAACAATAAGTTTAAAAGTTAAAAAAACTAATCACCACAAAGAAATTTACTTTCTTAGGAAATGTAAAAGAGCAAAACACATTAACCATAAAAGCTAAAAACACAACTTCTCTCTCTTTGCAGTCCGGTACTAAATTTTTGAATACGTTTAGAAAAACCAAATTTAGGAAACTTTATAGCGTTTAAATGTGTCTTTTTTGTGTTTATAGTTATTTCTTTCATTGGGGAGTTCATTATGAAAAAATTATATACAAAATTAGCAGGGAGCAATTTAAAATTTTCCCGTTTTCCTTTTATTAAAGTCCTATCCTTGACTTCAATAGCTGCACTTTTAGCCAGTATTTCCCCTGTTTTTTCGAATGATCTTGATTCAGGAGAAGAGATTTCTGCAAACATAAGGAACACTGCTGAGATATATCCACAAAGTATTGTCTCTGTTTATGATAGCTATAACAGTGATTTGGATTCTTCTAGTGCATCACAGGAAAATTATTTAACAGCGCTGAATGTTTCTTTGACATCCAAGGTAAGTGCTGCTGATGACTATGCAAATTTTTTAACCAAAACTCTTACTGGTGTGAGCGATTATAGTCCTATAGTGAATGTTTTGGCAGAAGCCAGCGATTCAATACGTTCAATTGATATGAATGCTGGAAGTAAAAAAATAACAAGAGCAGCTTTAACTCCAAGAGTTGTAACGGGCGGTCAAATGACTAGGGATGGGAATTTGGGTAATCCTCTTGTCCATGGTGAACGAGCTCAGGGAGAAGCTCATGATGCTATTGTTTACGGGCAGGTAGCGCAGACGAAGGCTGACCAAGGGATTGCAATCGGCTTAACTGCTTTAGCCGGTAGGAGTAGAGATACTAAAAATAGCATTGCAATCGGCTCTTCTCTAACCGATAGTTATGATGAAAAAGAGAGAACAGTTTCATTAGGTGATTTTTCAATAGCCTTCGGTAGTAAAGCACATAGTTATGCAAATGAAGCGATTGCTATGGGGTACAATGCATATGCACAGGAGCAGGCGCTGCAGGGAATTGCTATAGGCGCTAGCTCTAATGTGACGGTTGCGGCAGGTGTTGCTCTAGGAAGCGATTCTATATCCGATAGGGCTGCTGGTGAGCTTGGCTACACTTCTTTGTTGCAGGGGCCTGCAACAAACGTTGAGGCGCAATGGAAAAGTACGCGGGGCTCAGTTAGTGTTGGTGATTATAGTAAGGGTATAACCAGACAAATTACAGGCGTAGCAGCTGGTTCTAATGTTACCGATGCAGTGAACCTTAGACAGTTGCAGGACTTAGAACAAGTTGTAAGACAAAACGGTTGGAAATTCTCTGTTGGAGATAAAAATGCTACAACTGTTCTTATGGATAGCGCGGTAGATTTTTCCGCTGGAAGTAGCAACCTAAATATTACAAAGGGCAAAGAGGACAATAAAGTAAAGTTTGATCTGGCTCAAGACATTGCACTGGAGAGCGTAAAGGCAGGTAAAAATACCTTCGATGCTACGGGCTTAGTAATTACTGATGGTCCGAAAATAACCACCGGTGGTATTGATGCTGGAAATAAAAAGGTAACGGGTGTTACATCTGGTGATCTTAGTGCAGATTCACAAGAGGCGGTAAATGGTAGTCAGTTGAATGTTGTAGCTACCCATATAGCTGGATATTTAGGCGGTGGTGTTAAATTTACGAATGGTCAATGGGATAATCCAGAGTTCAAAATTAAAACTTTAAATCCTGAGACGAATGAGATTGAAGAAGAAAGTTTTCCAAATGTAGCCAAAGCCTTTGAAGGTGTGGGTAAGTCTTATGTAAATCTTCACAATGAGATTAAAAAAGCTGCCGATGATAGTGTTTTTAAATGGCATGCCGAAACGGAGAGCATTACAATTGCTGCCAGTGAGGGAAAAGGTGGGCAAGAAAGTATTGCTATAGGTAAGCTTTCAAGTGCAACTGCCGATAATGGTATTGCATTAGGTGGTTCTGCAAATGTATCTGGTGAAAATAGTATCGCATTAGGTGGTTTTGCAAATGCATCTGGTGAAAATAGTATTGCATTAGGTGGACTTTCAGCTGCAACAGCTAAAAATAGTATGGCATTAGGTTCAAATGTACAAGTACTTCCTGAGGGTGGTGTTGCTGTGGGTTATAAATCTGTTTCTCGTAACTCAGTGTCCACAGTTGGCTATGATCCTTCCATAGGGAGCCAGTCAACGGATGATGGTGTGATATGGAAGAGCACTCAAGGAGCTTTTAGTATTGGTGATACTCCGAATAAGATAACACGACAGCTTACAGGTGTGGCAGCGGGTTATGCAGACACTGATGCCGTCAACATTGCGCAGCTGAAAAAATTAAGGGAATTTGTAGCACAAGGGTGGACACTTTCTCTTAATGATAAGGCTGTTTCAAACTTTCAGCCGGGTGATATATTAAATTTGGTTTCTGGAAGCAAAAACTTTGAGATTAAAAATAGTGATACAACAGACAGTAAAGACAAAAAAATAATATTTGATTTGGCACAAGATGTCACATTGAACAGTGTAAAATTAAAAGACATCACTTTAGATAAAACGGGCTTAACGATTGAAAATGGCCCCAAAGTAATAGCGGATGGTATTGATGCTGCAGGTAAAAAAATAACAGGTCTTGCGGGTGGAGATCTTAGCTCAAATTCGACAGATGCCGTTAATGGTGGTCAGCTTCATACAATCACTGGGGATTTATCAAAAATTTTAGGAGGAGATGTATCCTTTGATGGAAAAAACTTTAAAGTACCAGGGTATAAATTATCGAATATTGATGAAAAAGGTGTTGTAACAGATAAACCGCATACCGATGTTGGTTCTGCCTTTAAAGGACTTGATGACAATATCAAGAATGTGAATGCTCGCATTAAGGAAGTCTCAGAAGGAGTTGCACAAGATTCTTTATCTTGGAGCGATGCTGACAAAGCTTTTGTTGCCCAGCATGGGGAAGGTGATGACAGAAAGGCAAGTAAAATCACATCGCTTGCTGTAGGAGATATTACGAAAGAATCGATGGATGCCGTAAATGGTTCTCAACTTTATTCACTGGGCGATAAGGTTGCAAAATATTTTTCTGATGACGCTGAATATAAGGATGGGGAATTGAAAGTTCCTGATTTTAAGCTCAAAATTATCAATGATGATGGCACTGAAGCTGAATCAAGCTATAAGAATGTATCAGATGCATTTTCAGGTGTGGGTAAACTTTTCACAAAGGTTCAAACTGCGATCAGCGATGTAATCAGTAATTTGCTTGTTACGAAAAATGAAGATGTTATCAACATTGGTAAAGGAGTAGAAGGTAGTGAAATCAATATCGCAAACAAGGGTGGTAAGGATCGAACTCTTTCTGGTGTAAAGGCAGCAGAAAAAGCCAATGAAGCTGTGAACAAAGAACAATTTGATAAAGGTTTGAAGGATCTTTCTGATACCCTTCTGTCGGATAGTTCTTCTGTTGTTCTTTACGATAAAACAACAGATAATCAAACTGATTATACAAATGTAACTTTTGGGAAAGGGAAGGATGCTACACCTGTTGCGCTCCATAATGTAGCCGCCGGATCGATTGCGGAAAACTCAACGGATGTTATCAATGGAGGACAAGTTCACATTCTTTCAATGGATATAGCAAAATTGTTGGGTGGAGATGCTGAATTTAAGGATGGTGCTTTTAAAGGGCCAACTTATAATTTATCTAGTATTGATAAAGGTGGTGAAGTAACAGATAAACCGCATACCGATGTTGGTTCTGCCTTTAAAGGGCTTGATGAGAATATCAAGAATGTGAACGCTCGCATTAAGGAGGTCTCAGAGGGAGTTGCACAAGATTCTTTATCTTGGAGCGATGGTGACAAAGCTTTTGTCGCTCTGCATGGGAAAGGTGATGACAGAAAAGCAAGCAAGATCACATCACTTGCGGCTGGCTCTATAGTATCAGGCTCGAGTGATGCGGTTAATGGTGGACAGATTTATGATCTGAATCAGTCGCTAGCAAAGTATTTTGGTGGTGATGCTAAGTATGATGGTGATGGCTGGGTCCTTCCAGGTTTCAAGATAATGACTTTCCAAGAAGATGGAAGCTTTGTAGAGGAGGATTATGATAGCATTGCAGCCGCGTTTGCCGGTGTAAATAAGGTTTTCAAGAATCTTCATAATGAGATTTCAGACAACATTGAGCAAAATGCGTTGTTGTGGAGTGATGATGCAGGTGCGTTTGTAGCACAGCATGAGGAAGAAGGTAAAAAGGAAAACAGCAAGATCACGTTCCTTGCGAAAGGAAAGATATCAGAAGATTCGACTGATGCGATTAATGGTGGTCAGATTTATACTCTTCAACAGACATTTGCCTCATATTTTGGTGGAGGAGCTGGTTATGATAAGGAAGGAAACTGGCAAGGACCAAAATTCACCGTTCAGGTCTTTAATAAGGATGGTACGAAAGGTGATAAAGAGGAGCGTAATAATGTCTCTGAAGCATTTGATGTTGTTAATGACAGCATGAGCACTATCAACGATCGTATAAAAGAAGTTGAAAAAGGTACCTCTTCGAATAGTCTGAATTGGAATGAAGAAAAAGGAAGCTATGATGCATCTCATGTTGATGCTCAGGGTGTTAAGAGTCCAAGTAAGATTATCAATGTAGAGGATGGCAAGGTAGACAGAGATTCAAAAGAAGCTGTGAATGGAGGACAGCTTTGGGAAACTCAGCAAATGATTACAGATCAGGTCAAGGATATTGAAAATAAAGTTACGGAGGGATCTGTACAATACGATAAAGATAAAAAAACGGGCAAAAAGACCAATAAAGTTAGCTTAGTTGGTGGAGATGAAAGTTCTCCAGTATTAATAGCCAATGTAGCCGATGGAAAGATTGAAAAGGATTCGAAAGAAGCGATTAATGGCGGTCAATTAAAAGATAAGATGGATTTTGTGCTTGAAAATGCCAATAAGTATACGGATGAGCAAGTTTCTCATCTTGTAAAAGATGGAGTTAGTGAGGCTAATTCGTATACGGATATGAAGTTTTCGACATTAAGTTATGCTGTTGAGGATGTTCGAAAAGAGGCAAGACAAGCAGCAGCTGTTGGTTTAGCAGTAGCTGGTTTACGCTATAGTGATATTCCTGGAAAATTAACAATCGCATTTGGTAGTGGTTTATGGCGTAGTCAATCTGCTTTTGCTTTTGGTGCAGGTTATACTTCAGAGAACGGTGATATTGGTTCCAACTTGTCAATTACCACTTCTGGAGGTCACTGGGGTATAAGTACAGGGGTTAATGTGATACTCAACTAATAAACGACTAAATCCATAAAATTGATTTGCCTTTTTCTTAATTGAAGAAAAGGGCAAATTTTTTACTTTCTTCCAGAGTTCTCTAAAGCTATTCTAAATGTATAAAACACCCGTAATTATATAAAATCCGAATATAAAAAGCCTATGACAACTTTTTTTGAGAATAAAAGACCTTAATGGTAAAGATTTAAAAAATTGATTGCTATTATTTTGATTTATTAAAATGCTTCAAGAAATGTAAATACGAATATACCCTTTATTAAAAGAAGACAGTTTTAGCTTTTATTTTCGTATAGTTTTAAACGTATGCTTTATAATGCAACGATCTACAGATATGCAACGTACTCCAAACACAAGTATTGCTTTAGGGTAGTGGAGCGCAAACGGAAAAAGAATGAAGCGTTTCTGTAGGCAATATGGCTTACGCTTTAGAGAAAAGCAGTATCGCAATAGGTAGTGAATATAATAAGAAGAGCGAACACGGGGAAAATGATTATACTCTTTCGAAGAGTGATTATTCAACAGTAGTAGCAGCTGTTTCTAAAGCTTTAGAATATGGTTCGATTGCTCTTGGTCATCCGTACATAAGCATTTGCTCAAGAAGCTATTTCTATGGGCTTCTATTCAAAAGCAAAAGGGGTTGGAAGTATCGCTTTAGGTTCCTATTCTAAAGTGATGGTTGATGGGGGGCTATCGGGAACAGCTCTGTGTCTGGTAGGACTGCTGGCGTTTTTGGGGATACGTCTGTTCTGCAAGGACTGGCTAAAAACACCTAATCTCAATGGAAAAGTACGAAAGTTTCAGTAAATATTGGTGTTCCTAGTAAGAACATAACGCGACAAATTATAGGCGTAGCAGCTGATAGCAAATCTGCCGATGCGGTGAACCTGAGACAGTTGCAAGATTTAGAAGAAGTCGTAAGAAAAAAAGAGTGGAAACAGTCTATTTCTGGTGAGGCAGCTAAAGATATGGGTGCTAGATAGTACAATGAATTTTTCATCGGGAGGAAGTAACTTCAGGGTTAAAAGAGATAAGGACGATGAAAATAAGCTCATATTTGGTTTGGCTAATGATATAGCATTGAAAAGCATAACATTAGGAGAGAAAAGAAAAGTCGATGCAACAGGCTTAGTAATTACTGATGTCCCGCAAATAACCACCGGTAATATTAATGCGGCAAGTAAAAAAGTAACAAATGTTGCAGAAGGAACTAGCAATACTGATGCAGTGAATTTTTCACAACTGAAGGGAATAAAAGAACAAGTAGCAGTGAGTATTTTTGTAAAATAGGATACAGCAACGAGACACATTACCATTAGTAAGGATATAGATGGGGCATTTTAGTAAAAAGCTTTCATAAATCCTCTAATGAAATAAAAAATCTTATTCACGAAAAATAAACTGATGCCTAAGCGGATGATCAATAGGCACAAAAATTATACCTTTTTCAAAGAGATCAAAGCTAAAAACGACACACAACCTTTGATAGAAAAACGAAATCCATTCTAATATTAAGTATTTTTTTACCTTCCTCAAATTGACTTTCACGAACCTACCCCTAATTACCCTCTAAAGGCGTTGCAGAAACAACAGCTTACGTCTTAATTTTATTTATGTCCTAAAACACGCTGTAAAAGCAGGAACACGCAAGGGAAATAAGAAAGCTCTAGAACACACCTTTTTTGTGTTTTTAATCTATTGTTATGAGGGGGTATTATGAAAAAATATTCAACACCAAATTTGATTAAAGCTGTTTCATTGGGAACAGTTATAGCGACGCTCTTGTCGAGTGTTTCTCCTGTGGTTGCTGCAAATCTTGCGATAACAAGTGATAAAGTTCAAAGTACAAGTGGTCCTAGCGTGTCTTATCAATACGCTAGCCATGGCAGTATTGTATTAGCTGGCGATAAGGATTACTGTGGTGTGTTTAATGTTGTTGATCGTGGTGGAAGCAATCAAGGTACTGATAACCAAATCACTGCAGAGGAACTATATGAAAGAGTTTCTATGAATAAAGAGATTAATGGCAAGCGTCCTTTTAACTGGGCGAAGGTTCAGCTTAATTGGGTTGATGATGGTCTGACCGGTAAGGGGGGATATATGGGAAAAGCAACCGGTGGTCTTTCAAATGTTCTGCCTGAAGCTTATGGTGTGTATTCTTTTGCAACTGGGTGTGGATCTTCCGCAACGGGGCATTATTCAACAGCATTTGGAGCGGCTGCAACTGCAAAGTTTGGGGGATCACAAGCTTTTGGTATTGCTGCACTTGCAGGTGGACAAGCAAGTATTGCTATAGGGGTTGCGTCTGAAGCAGTAGCAAGCAATACGATTGCTATTGGTGGGCGTGCAAAAGCAAAAGGCGTTGATAGTATTGCATTCGGTAACAAATCACTTGCAGGTGGACAAAAAGCAATTGCTATAGGTTATGGTGCTCAAGCTCAAACAGATCTTTCGATAGCGATTGGTTCAGATGCAAGAGCGACTGAGCATAAGGGTGTTGCTCTTGGGAGCGAGTCTGTGGCTGATGTTGCTGCTGGCGCTATCGGGTATAATTCTTTAACTAAAGGCCCTTCAGATTCTGACGACATGATATGGGCGAGTACGCTAGGTGCAGTGAGTGTTGGTGATGCTAAATCAAAAAAAACGCGCCAGATTGTAGGAGTGGCAGCTGGTAGTGGCGACACTGATGCCGTTAATGTTGCACAGTTAAAATCATTACAAAAATACGTAGACCAAGGTTGGACACTATCTGTTGGAGGTAAAAATGCTAAAGCTGTTGGTGTACAAGATACTGTAGATTTGTCGGCTGCAAGTGACAACCTTAAGATTACAAAAGGTGGGGAAAACAATAATGTAACATTTGATCTAGCTAATAATATTACAGTGGAACGAGTTACCGCTGGGAGAAGCTCTATCAGTGATGATGGCATTTTGTTTGCTGATGGGGCTAAAATAACTGTGGATGGTATTGATGCTGGCAATAAGCAGATTACAGGAGTGGCAGCTGGGGAAGAACCTGATGATGCAGTGAATTTTGCGCAGTTGGAGCAGGTTAATCGGGACGTTGCAAGTGTAAGTCAAAATACATCACAATATTTTGGTGGTGGTGCAGATGTATCTAATGGTAAAGCACCAACTTACACAATTCAGGGTA